>CANNUR010000219.1 GCA_947523045.1 uncultured Prosthecobacter sp. | reverse complement strand
CCCTGCCCCTGCGCGCCGCCCTGCTGGCACGCCAGCTCGGCGGCTGGTACGATCCCGGCAGCGGCGTGCTGCACGTGGTCGAGGCGGCGCCCGCCCCCGGCAAACCGGCCCCCGACCGGCCGCTGGCGGTCGCCTTCGGCCAGCTGCTGCGCGAGTATGGCGAGGTGCTGTTCCCCGAGAAAGCCCGGCTGAGCACGGATGCGCGCCTGGCGCGCGAGGCGCTGCTGGCGGGCGACGCCGGCCTGTCACGCTTTTTGTTCAGCCTGGAGAATCCGGCCGGGCAGGCGCCGCAAAGCATGCCTGCCGAGGATCCGGATCATCCGCTCAACGAGGTCGCGCTGCCGGTCTTCCTGCGGGAATTGTACCTGCACCCCTTCAACCGCGGCTTCGAGTTCGCCCGCGACCTACATGGCACGGGGGGGTTTGCCCAGCTCGACGCCGCCTACTCGCGTCCACCAGCCGGCGCCGCCGAACTGGCCGACCCGGCCCGCTTCCTCGCCGGTGGGGCGATGGAACCCGAAGATCTGCCGCTGCCACCGCTCACCGCCGACGGCACCCCGCCTTACTGGGACGACCGCCTCGGCCCCTTCGCCTGCCTGACCGCCCTGCGCGCCTACAACAGCGACGAGGTGGCCTCCGCCGCCGTGCGCGGCTGGCGGGGCGACCGCCTGCTCGCTTTCGCCGCGCCCGAACACCCGCGCGACCACGCGCTCTGGCAGACCCTCTGGGTGGATGCGGCGCAGGCGGCGCACTTCCGTGCAGCGCTGCGCACCTGCCTGCTGCAGCGATGGAATGTCGCGCCCGAGCCGGGTAAGAGCGACGTGCTGGTGCTGCGTCCGCCAGGCCGCAGCCTGCGCCTGCTAAGCAACCTCGACGGCCGCGGCGTACTGCTCATCGATGCCGCCGACGATGCCACGGCATCCGCCTTGCAAGCCGCCATGAATGCGGTATCCGCAAACGCTCCATGACCGCCAAGCAAGTGTTCTATTCCGGCCGCGTCCAAGGCGTCGGCTTCCGCTACACCGTCAAGCAGATCGCCTCCGGCTACGAGGTCACCGGCTTTGTCCGCAACCTGCCCGACGGCCGCGTCGAACTGCAGGCGGCCGCGCGCGAGGCCGACGAACTGACAGACTTCCTCGTCGCCATCGACGAGAGCAACCTCGGCTCCCTGATCAAGGACCGCGAAACCCACGCGCTGCCGGCCCCCACCGGCTGGCGCGGCTTCAGCATCGAAAAATGAACCCGCCCAGCCTCCTGTTCCGCACCGCCCTGCTCACCCTCGGTCTCGCCGCCTGCACCGCCGCCCCGCCGCCTCCGACCGCCTCGGCCGGACCGCGACTCAGCCCCGCCCAGCTGCAGCGGGTCGGCCAGCGCATCTGGCAGAACGAGTGCGCCGGCAGCGTCGCCGGCCTGACCAGCTGGAACGCCGGCGAAGACTTCGCCTCGCTCGGCATCGGCCACTTCATCTGGTATCCGGCCGGCCGCCGCGGCCCCTTCGAGGAGAGTTTCCCGCCGCTGGCGGCGTTTTTGACCGCTCGCGGCCTGCCCATGCCCGCCTGGACGCACGGCCCCTGCCCCTGGAACAGCAAGGCCGCCTTCGAGGCCGATGCCGGCGGCCCGCGCCAGCGCGAGCTGAGGTCCCTGCTGGCGGGCAGCGTCGGCCTGCAGACCGAGTTCATTCTCGGGCGCCTGCAGCGGGCACTGCCGAAGATGCTCGCCCAAGCCCGCCAGCCGCAGCGCGTCGAGGCCGGTTTCCGCAGCCTGCTGGCCACCCCGGAGGGCGCCTTCTGCCTGATTGATTACGTCAACTTCAAGGGCGAGGGCACCGCCCCGGCCGAGCGCTACCGCGGCGAGGGGTGGGGACTGCTGCAGGTGCTGGAAGGCCTGGCCGCGCCGACCCCTGCCGGCTTCGCCGATTCGGCCAAACGCGTGCTCGCCCGTCGCGTCCAGAACGCCCCGCCCGAGCGGCGCGAACAACGCTGGCTGGCCGGCTGGCACAACCGCTGCGACGGCTACCGACGCCCGCTCTGAGGCGGCGCTTGCAGGTTGCGTTCGGCGAGCTTTGTGCTTGGGTAATGTTTCCCCCAACTGCCGCCATGTCCGCCCACTCCTCGCCCAAGCCCTCGGAATCCGGCTCCTTCTGGAGCGTCGCCAACATCGTCATTGCCGCCGCCGTCGGTGGCTTCGCTCTTTTCTGGGGAGGGGCGCTGATGATCGGCACGATTCGCCAGACCGCCGGCAGCAAGTCTGAAGACAGCCCGCCGCCGGCAGCTCCTGCGGCCGCCGCTCCTGCCACGGCGGAAGCGCCTGCCGCCGCCCCCGCGGCTCCGGCCGCCACGGTCGCCGCCCCGGCTCCGGCTGCCGCCTCAACGGAAGTCATCGAGATCACCCTCAAGCCGGACACCGCCAACCCGCTGGCCTACGACACCAAGGAGTTCACCGTCAAGGCCGGCGCCAAGGTCAAGCTGACCTTCAACAACGTCCACCCGACCGTGCCGCAGCCGCATAACGTCGTCATCGGCAGCGCCGGCTCGAAGGACAAGCTCATGGGGCTTGCCATGCAGATGGCAACCGCCCCCGACGGCATGGCCAAGGGCTTCATCCCCGAGGCACCCGAGATCCTTTTCCACACCAAGCTGCTGCAGCCGAACCAGACGGAGACAATCGAGTTCACCGCTCCGGCCGCCGGCGACTATCCCTACCTCTGCACCTTCCCCGGTCACGCCGTCCTCATGAATGGCGTCATGAAGGTTCAGTGAGGCGACCGCCAGCGCGGCCCCGGCCGTGCGGCAGGCCCGACCCGAGACGCCGATGCCCCTGCCGCTCTCCATCAGCATCATCTCGAAAAACGAGGAGTTAAACCTGCGGCGCTGCCTCGCCAGCGCCGCCGATCTCGCCGAGGAAATCGTCGTCGTCGATTCCGGTTCGACCGATGCCACCCTCGACGTCGCCCGCGGGTTCGGAGCCCGCGTCCAACACCAGGACTGGCTCGGCCATCGCGACCAAAAAAACGTCGCCCTCCACCTCTGCACCCGCCCCTGGGTACTCGCGCTGGATTGCGACGAGGAGCTGTCGCCCGAACTCCGCAGCTCCATCCAGGCTTTCTTCGCCGAGGGCCGCCACGAACGGCACGACGGCGGCGTCATGGCCCGCAAGGTCTTCTTTCTCGGTCGCTGGATCACCCATGGCGACTGGTATCCCGACCGCAAGCTGCGGCTGTTCCGCCGCGAGGGCGCGGTCTGGGGCGGCAGTCCCGAGCACGACAAGGTGGTGCTGCCCCCCGGCGCACGGCCAACCTTGCGCCTGCAGGGCGACCTGCATCACTACTCGTTCCGGGACATGAGCCACTACATCTCGAAGATCAACGGCTTTGCCGATGTCTTCCTGGCCCGGCAGGAGGCGGAGCAGGCGCGCTGGCGGCTGATGCCAACGGTGCTGCGGCCACTCTGGCGCTTCTTCCGTGCCTACGTGCTGCGCCGCGGCTTCCTCGACGGGTTCGCCGGCCTGTGGATCGCCGTCGCCACGGCCTTCTTCGCCTTCGTCCGCTACAGCCGAAAGTACGAGGCCGAACAGACCCGCCGCCAGCCCTGACGCGCATGCCCTTCCTTCCGCGCCGCCTGCCACTGCTGCTGCTTGCCCTGGCCCTGGCCGGCTGCCTGGCCCCGCCGAAAAGCCCACGCACCCGCCCGCTCCTGCAGTGGCGCTTCAGCGACTCGGTCCAGGACGGCCTCGGTGCACGCCTCGACGCCGCAGCCTCCGCTTGGAACGATCTCGATGCCCCCAACCGCAGCCGGCGGGCACGCGCCGAAAGCGTCTATGAGGAGGCTCTGGCCGGCCTGCTGCGCACCTGGAATCGCGCCCAGGCCCCCTACCAGTGGCGCGACGGCGCCCTCTTCCACGCCGGCGAACGCAGCTACCGGATCCGCTTCACCAGCGACAGCCATGCCGAACCCGTGGCCGCCCCCGAACTCGCCAACCTGCGCCTCGCCGCCGAGGTCCGCCCAGGGCGCGCGGAGGAGATTGCCGTCGAGGGCCTCGGTGTGCCGGTGGTCGGCCAACTCGACGATCCCGACGCCCATCCGCTGCTGCCTCCCAACGGCGCCCATCTCACCCTCACCGCCCTGCTCGAATTTGGCCCGGAATTGCCTGGACAGCCCCGTGAGGTGCACCTGCGCCTGGTCAACCCGCTCCAGCAGTCGCGCCGGCGCATCGCCGGCCGCGACTGGCCGCTCGCCGCCAACTACACCGCCGCCAAGGCCCTCGCCCTTGACGACGGCTTCCTGAAAAAGTTCTCGCTGGTCGGCTTGTTCTACCCGGAGAAAACCCTCGCCGACAGCCGGATCTACCAGCTCGACCCCTACGACCCGCAGCGCATTCCCGTGGTCTTCGTACACGGTCTGATGTCGGACCCGCACATCTGGTACCCCTGCATCAACGCCATCTACGCCGACCCCGTTCTGCGCGCCCGCTACCAACCCTGGTACTTCCTCTACCCAACCGGCATGTCCGTGCCCGCCACCTCCCTGCGCCTGCGCGACTCACTCGCCGAAGCGCGCCGGCGACTCGACCCGCAGGCGCAGGCGGCGGCCCTGAACCGCATGGTCCTCGTCGGCCACAGCATGGGCGGCCTGCTCAGCCGCATGCAGGCGGTCGACAGCGGCACCGACTTCTGGGATGCGCACTTCCGCAAGCCACCCGAGGCCATGCGCGTATCTGGGAGCGCCCGCGAACGCCTGACCCGCAGCCTGATCTTCGAGCGCCGGCCCGAGGTGGCACGCCTCGTCTTCATCACCGTGCCACACCGCGGCAGCGAGCTGGCCGACAAGGGCTTTGCCATGCGCCTCGCCCGCTTCGTGCGTCTGCCGGTCGACTCCCTAATGCTCGCCAAGGACCTTTTCTCCGGCAACACCGATGCCCTGCAACCGCAGATCGAGGACTGGGGTCCCTTCGCCTTCCTCAGCCTGTCCTCGCTTTCACCCAAGCATCCCTACCTCGACGTTCTCAACGCCAAGCCGATCCCGGTGCCGCACCATTCGATCATCGGTCATGCCAACGGCCGCACGCTGGAGGACAGCAGCGACCTCGTCGTACCCTACCGCAGCGCCCATCTCGACACCGGCAGCGAACTCGTCGTGCCCCACTGGCACGGCTGCGTGGAAAAACCGGATGTCGTCGCCGAAGTCCTGCGCCGCCTGCACCAGCACTTGCGCGAATCCCCCACCCCCTGAATC
>CANNUR010000218.1 GCA_947523045.1 uncultured Prosthecobacter sp. | reverse complement strand
CCTCGCGGCCGCCGCGGGCGCGGCGAGGCTCGAACATCATCTGCATTTGCCCGCGGATGTCGTTGGGCGCATGCAATGGCACCTCAGTCTCCTCCATGAGCTTCAGCAAGGCCGTCTGCACGCCGCGACCACTGACATCTCGGCCAATCCGCCCCTCACCACCGGTGGCCAGCTTGTCGATCTCATCAAGGTAGATGATGCCGTGCTCGGCAAGGGTGATGTCGCCGTTCGCCTTCGCCACGAGATCACGCACCAGATCATCGACATCGGCGCCAACGTAACCGGTTTCGCTGAACTTGGTGGCATCGGCCTTGACGAAGGGCACACCGACGAGCTCGGCGATGTGCTTCACCAGGTAGGTTTTGCCAACGCCGGTCGGTCCGACAATGAGCACATTCTGCTTGCTGAACTCGGGCACGGCCGCCCCCGGCTGACGGCGCGCCTCGGCGAGCATGCGCGCATGGTTGTAGTGATCGCAAACCGCGGTCGCCAGCACCTTCTTGGCTTCGTCCTGGCGAATCACAAAGCGGTCGAGGTGGGCCTTGATCTCGGCCGGGCGCCAATGGAATTCAAAGGCCTCGTCAGCTATCTCTGTCGCTGCCCCTGGCGGCACGGCAGCGCCGGGCTGCGCGCCTAGAGTACCGGGAGACGAGGCAAAGACCACCTGCCCGCCAAGGCTGGTACGAATGAAATCCTCAAGCCGTCGGGCGACCTCGTCCGGTGGCGGCGGATCAACCGGCTTGTCCTGCATAGCTTCATCCATGACACGGACAGCATGCGGCAAAAACCGCGTGCTGGCAAGACCGGTGGCTCAGCGGCTTTGCGGCATCATGGAGCCGTAGCGTGAGCTGCCCTCCCACTTGGGCGGACGGTTCCACGGCAGCGTGCTGTCGGAAACGGTCGGCGGCACGCGCTCACGACGCTTGGGCTCGTCGGTGCTGCAGGCGGTGAGACCGAAGCAGCAGGCCAGCAACAGCAGCGACAGAAGGCGGCGGCAATTCATAGCGGACATCAGCGGCCTCACTGGTAGAGGTTTTCCAGGATCACGCGGTCACCAGGGGCGATCGCCACGCCCTGGGCAAGGGTGTCGGCCAGAATGTTCGCGACGGTGCGCTCGCCCTGCACCGAGACGATGCTGAGCTTGCCGATCGTCTGGGTGCCGCGGGTCACCAAAAGCTTGGTCGCCTCCGTGATGCCCAGGCTCTGCCCGGCATTGACGACCACAAAACCCCAGTCGCTGTTCACGGCGACCACCTGGGCGTTCAGGCTGTTGCGATCGAAGGAACGCTTGCGGTCCTCAATCTTGCGGTTGATCTCGTCGAGGGCGCGGCGCAGGTCATCGACCTTGGTCTCTTCGGTGGCGATCTCCTTCTTCTTCATCTCGGCCTCGGCCTGGAACTCGGCAATCGCCTTCTTCATGTTGTTGATGTCCTCCACGAGCGTCTCCGGCTTGACGCCCTTGGGCAGCTTGCTGAGCTTCTCCGTGAGTTCGGCCAACTGCTTGTTCTTGGCGTCGAGCTCATCCTGGGCACGCTTGGCATCGTTGTCGGTCTGGGCGATCTTCAGCTTCTGCGCCTTGATCTTTTCATTCTCGACATCCAGCTCCTGCTGCACGGCGGCGATGTCGCCGTTGATCTTGGTCAATTGACCGACAACCACGGTGACGGCCGCCAGTTCTGCCTCCACATTTTTGTTGAGGGCAATGACTTGGTTGCGGGTGTCCGTAAATTCGTTTTTCAGTTGCCAGGCGAAGACGGCGGCAACCGCGGTGACGATGGCAGCGAGGATGAAGAAGACTTTGGTCATGAACGTGAAGCGAAGAGGGGTTGCGGAAGGAGGCAATCGATCAGTTGGCAGCCGGCGGAGCGGCGGGCGGCGGAGCGCCGAACGGATCCGAATTGGCAGCAGGCGCAGCCGGGGCAGCAGGTGCACCGAAGGGATCCGAATTCATCGCCGGGGCGGCCGGGGCTGCCGGGGCGCCGAACGGATCGGAGTTCATCGCCGGAGCGGCGGGAGCCGCCGGAGCACCGAAGGGATCCGAGTTCATCGCCGGAGCAGCAGGAGCCGCGGCCGGGGCGGCGTCCGCGGGAGCGGCGGGAGCGCTGGTCTTCTTCTCTTCGGCCGCCGTTTGCTTCTGCGCGGCAACAACGGTGTCGCCCGTGAGAATGAAGCCCCCCTCCGGGATCGACCCAGGAATGATGTCGGCGATCGAATTGTGCTGTTCAACGCTGCGCACCTTGAGCTTGGCAACCACGTCGCGACCACGCTTGATTTCGAGGTCGGCATTGGCGAAAACGCCCTGCGAATTGCCCTTGTTCAGGATGGCGAAGCCCCACTGGGGAAAGTATTCGGCAACGCGGGCGGAGAAGTCGGCGGCGACAATGCCACGACGGCCCTGAGCCTCGGCGTCGCGCAGTTTCGTGATCTGACCGCTCAGGTTGCCAAAGCTCTCCTTCACCGAGGCGAGACGCTGGTTCTGATTGGCGACCGCCCCTTCGGCGTCGGTCTGATCCTTCTTGAGCTTCTCAATCTGGGCGACCAGGCTTTCAATGTCACCGGCGTCGTCGATCTGCTTCTGCACCTCGGAGACCTGACGGCTGACCTGCTCCAGGTTGCCCTTGACCACCACCAGGGTGGCCTCCTTTTCCTGGGCATCCGTGGCAAGCTTGACGACTTCCTCCTTGGCAGAGTCACGATCCTTCTGCAGGGCGGCGACCTGCTCTTCCTTGGCCTTGATGGCGACTTCCCCTTCGCCCTTGCGATCCTGGGCTGCCTTCAAATTCGCCTTCGCGGCCTCCAGACGGGTCTTTTCATGCCCGGCGCGCTGCTTGTTCGCGTTGGCAAAATAGCAGGCTGCGCCGAGGCAGACCGCCGAGAGGACAGAGAGGAGCTTCCAGGCCATGATGAGAGTACAGGATATGTGAATTAACGAGCGCTTTCTACCGAATCCCGGCTTTTTCGACAACAGCATTTTTCAGAAGTTTGGATTTTCATGTCATTCGGAGTCCGTTTGCCCTTGTCGAACCCCTTCCGACGCTTTATGAATGCCGCGTCAGGGGCCGCGGATGCCCAGCTTGTGAACCCCGCCAGGTCCTGACGGAAGCAACGGCAGCATGCCTGTTCATGCCGCGGTTCCCTGACACTCCAGCTTCCAAGGCCGGCACACCGCGGTTGCCAGCGGCCGCGAATTCGCCACATTGGGATTTCTTCCATGTCGAAAGCCCCCTCCCCCGCCCCTGGCATCTGCTACCTCGTCGGCGCCGGCCCCGGCGATCCCGGCCTGCTCACCCTCAAGGGCAAGGAATGCATCGAGACCGCGGACGTGCTGGTCTACGACTACCTCTGCAACCCGGAACTGCTGCGCCACGGCCGGGCAGGCGCCCAGCGCATCTACGTCGGCAAAAAGGCCGGCGCCCACACCCTCACCCAGGACCAGATCAACGAACTCATCGTCAAGCTGACCCGCGAAGGCAAGACGGTCACGCGCCTGAAGGGCGGCGACCCCGTGCTGTTCGGTCGCGGCGCCGAAGAAGCGGCTGAACTGGCCGAAGCCGGTGTGCGCTTCGAAATCGTCCCAGGCATCACCAGTGCCATCGCCGGCCCCGCCTACGCCGGCATTCCGGTCACCCACCGCGATCACGCCAGCCAGTTGACCATCTTCACCGGCCACGAGGACCCGACCAAGGCGGACACCAGCCTCGATTACGTCAAACTGGCACAAGCCGATGGCACCAAGGTCTTCCTCATGGGCGTCGAGCGCATGGGTGAAATCACCGGCGAACTGCTCAAGCACGGCGCCAATCCCGAAACCCCCATGGCCCTGGTGCGCTGGGCCACCCACGGCCGCCAGCAAACCCTCGTCGCCACCCTCGGCACCATGGCCCAGCGCGTCAAGGAAACCGGCTTCAAGGCACCCGCGGTCGCCGTCGTCGGCGATGTCGTCCAGGAGCGCGCCGCCATCAACTGGTTCGAAAACCGGCCGCTGTTCGGCAAACGCATCGTCGTCACCCGCACCCGCCAGCAGGCCGGCGCGGTCAGCCGCAAGCTGCGTGACCTCGGCGCCGATGTCATCGAGTTGCCAACCATCCGCATCGTCGAGCCGCACAACCGCATGGCCTTTGGCGAACTTGTCCAGGACTGCCACACCTACGACTGGATCGTCTTCACCAGCCCGAACGGCGTCGACGCCTTCTTCAGCATGTTCGACAAGCTCTATCAGGATGCCCGCAGCATCGGCGGCGCCCGCATCGCCTGCATCGGTCCCGGCACCGCGGAAAAGGTGCGCGCCCGCCACCTGGCCGTCGACCTCATGCCGGAGAAGGACTTCGTCGCCGAAGGCCTGGTCAAGGCTTTCAAGGACCACCAGAACATGGAGCACGTCAGCGTGCTCTGGGTCAAGGCGGAGGAAACCCGCGAGGTCATCGCCAGCGGCCTGACCGCACTCGGCGCCATCGTCGACGAGGCCATCGCCTACCGCACCGTGCCAGAGAAGGAGGACAATCTGGAGGCCCTCGCACGCCTCACCGAGGAGGGCGCGGACATGATCACCTTCACCAGCGCCAGCACGGTCGACGGCTTCATGGACCTCAAGGTCGACCTGCCCAAGGGCATCAAGATCGCCAGCATCGGCCCGGTCACCAGCGCCGCCGTCCGCCGCCACGGCCTGAAGGTGAATGTGGAAGCGAAGACGCACAGCATTCCCGGCCTCGTCGAGGCGGTTTCCGCCTTTTGGCGCAAGCACTGAGGCCGCTTGCGCCGTTCTAAGCGCACCCCCATGAAAAAGCCGTCGCCCACCCCGGAGAAGAGCAACTCCCCCGGACAGGCTGTCGGGCAGACCGTGGTGCCGACATCCCTTCTTGACGCGCTGCCCGCCCACATCGCCCTGCTCGACAGCGATGGCACCATCCGCATCATCAACGAAGCCTGGAAGCGTTTCAGTAAGGAAAACCGGCTACCCGGCACCGACCACGGCGTCGGCCAAAACTACCTGGAGGTCTGCCGGCGAGCCGTCCACCTTGGAGCACCTGAGGCCGCCGAAGTGCTGGCAGGACTGGAGCGCGTTCTGAATGGTGATAGTCCTGAGTTTCACTGGGAATACCCCTGCCACGCCGGCGCCACGAAGCGCTGGTTCCACCTCACCATCACACCCTTGCTGGACGGCGATCACCGCGGCGCCGTGGTCGCGCACACCGACATCAGCGAACGACGTCAGGCCGAGGAGCACGCCCGTCG
>CANNUR010000217.1 GCA_947523045.1 uncultured Prosthecobacter sp. | reverse complement strand
AGCCCGAGGTCATCTATCTCGAAGGCGAGCTGCGCCGCGAGCGCTACGACGGCATCGTTGCCCTGCATGCCGACGACGATGTTGAGGGCTGCTACGGCTTTGTCAGTGGCGCCCTGCTGAGCGAGCACCTGCTCGACCCCGCGCTCGACGCCGCCGCGGCCCACCTGC
Source organism: uncultured Prosthecobacter sp. (assembly GCA_947523045.1). Taxonomy (GTDB): domain Bacteria; phylum Verrucomicrobiota; class Verrucomicrobiia; order Verrucomicrobiales; family Verrucomicrobiaceae; genus Prosthecobacter. Next base: position 5,068 of record CANNUR010000217.1, on the reverse strand, counting down.
CACGCGAGCTGGCACCGGTGATCGATGGCTTCGCCGCCGAGCGTGGCATCATCAAGGAGGGCTATCCGGGCATCCTCAGTGCGCCGCCCGAACAGCGGCCGCAGGCGCTGGAAATCGTCTTTGAAACGCCCGGCCGTGCACCGATGGACCTGCAGGTCGCGGCCAGCGTCGCCGCGGTCAAGGCGATCCTCGCCGGCTACCGGCAGTTGCAAGCCTACTCGGCCAACCTCTAAGCTGCCGGATGTCACCGACCGCCAGCTTCCGCCTCGCCCTCCTGCTGCTCATCGCCCTCGCCGGCGGTGCCCCGGGGGCGGAAGGCTATTTCCGGCCGGCCAGCAGCTACGGCACCCAGCCCGACACCGATCCGCCCAGGTACGTCAAGCCGCTGTCGACCGTCGATGCCGCCTGGAGCGAGCTCGACTGGCTCGACGCCGGTCTGGATTTTCGCTGGCGCTATGAGTACCGCGACGACGACCTGCGCCGTGACATCGCCGGCCTCGATGATCCGCATCTCGTGCGCACCCGCGCCTTCCTCGGCGTCCGCGAAAAGCTGGACCCGCTTCGCCTCGGCGTCGAGTTCGAGGATGCACGCCGCTATGGCGGCGGCTTTGCCCGCGACGGCCGCGACATCAACGAGGCCGAGCTCATCCAGCTCTGGGCCGAGCTGCACTTCGCCGACCTGCTCGGCCGCGACGTCCGTGGCAACGCCCGGCCGCTGAGCCTGCGCGCGGGTCGCCTGGCGTTCGAATACCTCGACCGCCGCCTGCTTGGCAACAACCAGTGGCGCAACACCACCAACAACTTCCAGGGCCTGCGCCTGCAACTCGGTCAGCAAAGCAATGACTGGCAGCTCGACCTGCTCGCCGTGCAGCCGCTCAAGCGCCTGCCCTACGAGTGGGACGAACCGCGCGATGGCCAGTGGCTGCATGCCGTGATCGGCGACTGGCGGCGCTGGTCGGAGATCGTCACCCTGCAGCCGTTTTACCTCAGCCTGCGACAGGACGCCCGCCCTGGCATCACGGCCCGGCACATCCACGCGACCGGTCTGCGCGCCTATGGCGACGTCGGCGCCAGCGGCTGGGATTACGACCTCGCGGCCATCGGTGAATTCGGCCGCAACGGTGCCGAACGACATCGCGCCTTCGGCTGGACCAGCGAGATCGGCCGCCGCTTCCAGGCTCCCTGGCAGCCGCGCCTGAGCGGCTTTTACGGTTACGCCAGCGGCGACCGCGATCCGAACGACCGGGCCAGCAACGGCTTTGAAAAGTACTACGGCTTCGGGCGCCCCTGGTCGGCCAACGACTACCTCACCTGGGAAAACCTGCAGGCGCTCAAAACGCGCGTCGAACTGCAGCCGCGACGGAACATCGCCGTCGACTTCGGCTACAGCGCCTACTGGCTGGCCAGCAAGACCGACGGCTGGCGCAACGCCGGGCTACGCGACCCCGGCGGCAACAGCGGTCGCTTCCTGGGCCAGGAACTCGACGCCCGCGCCATCTGGAAGATCCATGCGCGCGCCCAGGCCATCCTCGGCTACGCGCACTTTCTGCCCGGCGAATTCCCCCGCGCCCAGGGCAAGGGTCGCGACAGTGACTTTTTCTACCTCGAGGTCAGCCTCGCCGCCTTTTGATTCCCTCATGAAACGCCGCCGCTTTCTCCTCAGTGCCGCCGCCCTCGCCGGCTGCCGCCCTGCGCCGGCGCCCGATGGCCTGCTTCGCCTCGGTCACTTCCCCAACGTCACCCACCTGCAGGCCCTGGTCGCCCGCAGCTTCTCGCGCGAAGGCCGCGGCTGGTTCGAGGAACGCCTTGGCCGCGAGGTGCGCTGGTTTGTCTACAACGCCGGGCCCAGCGTCGCCGAGGCCATCTTCGCCCGCTCGCTCGACGCCGCCTACATGGGGCCGAGTCCCATGCTCAATGCCTACGTGCGCAGCGCCGGCCGCGAGATGCGCGCTCTCGCCGGCGCGGTCAATGGCGGCGCCGCCCTGCTGGTCCACCCGAACTCCGGCATCCGCACGGCGGCGGATTTCCGCGGCAAAAAACTCGCCACCCCCCAGCTCGGCAACACCCAGGACGTGCAGGCCCGCGCCTGGCTGCGCGCCCAGGGCTTTGCCGTCAGCCTGACCCAGCACGAGGTCTTCGTCCTGCCCACCAAGAACGCCGACCAACTCGCCCTCTTCACCCGCGGCGACCTCGATGCCGTCTGGACCACCGAACCCTGGGCCACCCGCTTGGAGATGGAGGCCGGCGCGCGTGTCTTCCTCGAGGATCGCGACACCTGCGCCACCCTGCTCGTCGCCCGTACCGCCTTTGCGGAAACGCAAACCGAACTCGCCCAAAAACTCGCCGCCGCCCACCGCGAACTCAACACCTGGATCGGCAACCATGCCGACGAGGCCGAGGCGCGCGTGCGCGCCGAACTGCGCGAGCTGACCGGCGCCGAGGTTTCCACGGAACTACTCGCCCGTGCCCGTCGCCGCCTGGCACTCACCGACCAGATCGACGCCGGTCAGTTGCAGACCCTGCTCGCGCAGGCCCGCGCCGCCGGTTTCCTCCGCTCCACCCCCGACCTGACCGCCCTGCTCAGCCACTGCACCTCCGTCCGCCACCCCTCATGAACGATCCCCAAGCCCCGCCGGCCAAGCTGCTCATCGACGGCGTCAGCAAAACCTTCCGCAACAGCCGCGGCGAAGTGCTCGCCCTCGATACCACCACCCTCGCGGTCGACGAGGGCGAGTTCGTCTGCCTGGTCGGCCCCAGCGGCTGCGGCAAATCCACCCTGCTCAACCTGGTCGCCGGGCTCGACACCCCCACGCGCGGTCGCGTGCTCATGGATGGCAAACCGGTTGCCGGCCCGGGCTCCAAGCGCATGGTCATGTTCCAGGAACACGCGCTTTTTCCCTGGCTCGACGTACTCGGCAACGTGCTCTTTGGACTGAAACTCAAGCCTGGCCTCGACGCCAAGGAACGCATCGAAGTCGCCAAGCACTACCTCAAACTCGTCGGCCTCGAACGCTTCCTCAAGGCCAGCATCCACGAACTCTCCGGCGGCATGCGCCAGCGCGTCGCCCTCGCCCGCGCGCTCGCGCCCAACCCACGCGTGCTGCTCATGGACGAACCCTTCGCCGCCCTCGACGCCATGACCCGCGAACAGCTCTACGCCGATCTGCAGAAGATCAGCGCCGCCCAGAAAAAGACCGTGCTGTTCGTCACCCACAACGTCCGCGAGGCCGTCTGCCTCGGCGACCGCGTCATCCTCTTCTCGCCCAACCCCGGCCGCATTCGCGAGCAGTTCAAGGTCGCCCTGCCGCGCCCGCGCGACATCAACGACCCAGCCCTCTCCGTGCTCGCCGGCGAAATCACCCGCGCCCTGAAAAGCCACACGGCCTAACGGGGAGTTTCAGGTTGAAGGTTTAAAGTTTAAAGTTCCAAGCCGCTCTCCGTCCCATGAAACGCCTCTTCATCGCCACCGCCTTCTTCGCCCTGCTGGTGCTCGCCTGGCACCTGCTGGTGCGGGCGGAAATCTGGTCGCCCGTCCTGCTGCCCGGCCCGGCGGCGGTCGGCGAGTACCTCTGGGCCTCCCTGCTCGACGGCAGCCTGGCCTCCTCGTCCTGGGTCACCCTCAAGCGCCTGATGGTGGGCTACCTGATCGGCTGCCTCGCCGGCCTGCCACTCGGCATGCTCACCGCCCGCAGCAACACCCTCAACGACACTCTTGGCGTGCTCGCCCTCGGCCTGCAGACCCTGCCCAGCGTCTGCTGGGTGCCGCTGGCCCTCATCTGGTTTGGCCAGAGCGAATCGGCCATGCTTTTTGTCGTCGTCATGGGCACGCTCTGGTCGGTGCTGATCTCGGTCGACAACGGCGTGCGCAACCTGCCTCCCATCTACACCCGCGCCGCGCGCACCATGGGCAGCACCGGCTTCCACACCCTGCGCCACGTCATCCTGCCGGCCTCGATGCCCTACGTCATCAGCGGCATGAAGCAGGGCTGGGCCTTCGCCTGGCGCTCGCTGATGGCGGCGGAAATCTACGTCACCCTGCTCAGCGGCTACGGCCTCGGCCACCTGCTGCACTTCGGTCGCGAACTCAATGCCATGGAACAGGTCACCGGCGTCATGCTGGTCATCGTCCTCATCGGCCTGCTGGCCGACAAAATCCTGTTCTCCCCCTGGGAACGCTTCCTGCACCGTCGCTGGGGCTTGAATGGCTGAGCCTCGTCAGCCCCGCGCCTGCCAGCCGTGGTCGAGGGCGTGCACCTCGCCGAGGCCGCCCTGCCAGGCCAGGTGCTGGCGGATGGCACCGGCGACGTAGCTCTTGGCGCGCACCACCGCCTCGCACAGGGAAAGGCCAAGACCGAGGCCCGTGGCGATCGAGGCCGACAAACTGCAGCCGGTGCCATGGGTGTGCACACCGGGCGTACGCTCGCCCTCCAGCCAGTGTGGTTCGCCCTCGGCCCAAAGCACGTCGGCGGCGCTGCCATCCTCCAGGTGACCGCCCTTGACCAGCACGGCGGTGCAGAAGTCCTTCGCCAGCGCCTCGGCACAGGCGGCCATGTCAGCGCGCGTCCGCACCGGCCGCCCCCAGAGCACGCCGGCCTCGTCCATGTTGGGCGTCACCAGGGTCGCCAGCGGCAGCAGCAAATCACGCACGGCGCGCACGGCGCCCTCCTCCAGCAGACGGCCACCACCGGTGGCGACCATGACCGGATCGACCACCAGCGGCAATCCTGGGCGGGCCTGGGTCTGCCAGGCGGCGACCACCGCCTGCACCTGTGCCTCGCCACCGAGCATGCCGGTCTTTGCCGCCGCAATCGGAAAGCCCTCGAACAGCACGCGGATCTGGTCGGCAATGAAGTCCGGCTCCAGCAACTGCACGCGCGACACCCGGCCGGGCGTCTCCGAGACGACGCTGGTCAGGGCGTTGAGCGCGTAACCGCCGAGGGCGGTGATGGCCTTGAGATCGGCCTGTACGCCGGCACCGCAGGAGGCATCGGAACCGGCCATCGTCAGGATGGGGGGGAGGGTCATGGCGAGTGCCCACTTTCCATGCTTTCCTGACAAAAGCCAGAGC
>CANNUR010000216.1 GCA_947523045.1 uncultured Prosthecobacter sp. | reverse complement strand
CGAGCAACTGCGCGAGGAGCGGGGTGAGCGATGAGTGCCTATGCTGACACGGGGTTCATCATCTCGCTGATGACCCCGGATGCCAACAGCCGGGCGGCGACCGGGCGCATGGGGAAGCAGGATCTGCCGCTGCTGTGGACCTGGCTGCACGAGTTGGAGTTTCGCAACGCCCTGCGGTTGCGGGTTTTCCGCAAGGAGCTGACCCGGGCCGAAGTGGACCGGACGATCGCACAGATGCTGGCCGACCTCGCGGCCGGCATCTATCTCCGGCGCGAGCCCGACCCATCTCAGCTCGCGCTGGAGGCCGAGCGCCTCAGCGCGGGTTGGAGTGGCAAGCTGGGCACGCGATCCCTGGATGTGCTCCATGTCGCCTGTGCCCTGGAGCTTGGCGCCTCGGAATTTTTGACCTTCGACAAGCGGCAGGCGGCCTTGGCCAAAGCCGCCGGGATGAGTGTGCCGAGCTTGTGAAGGCGCTTGCTGCGCGATTTCAAATCGCAGATTTCAGATTTCAAATGGGTATCCCGCGGCGAGCCCATGGGTCTGTGTAGGCGCCCTTGCCAAAGGGCGGGATCGGGTGCGTGGGACGGCGCTTGTTCCGAGCCCGTGTTGTGGCCAACACGCCTACAGGGGCCCTCAGGTGTTCTTGACGGGCGCGTCATCGCGTGGGATAATCCCACCATGAAAGTCGCCACGATCGATGCCAAACGGCGCATCGTCCTGCCGGGGGCCTTGCCCGGGGAGGCCTATGCCGTGGTGCGGGAAGAGGCGGGGCGCTACGAACTCACCCAGGTCATTCCGGCCCCAAGGCCGAAACCCAGTGCCGCCAAGCTTGAGGCCTTGATGAAGGCGGCGGCACTGACGCCGAAAATGCGCTGGGAGGAACTCCGGCAGCTGACCCGCGAACCGTGATTCTGCTCGATACGAATGTCTGGATCGATGCCTTTGCGCCGGGTGCGCCGCATCATGCCTGGGCGGCCGGGCTCGTCCGGCAGGGGTTGCTGGGGGAGGGGATTGCGATCAATCCGGTGATTCTCGCGGAACTCTGTGTCGGCGATTGCCATCCCGACACCGTCTGGGATCGTCTGGACCAGTTGGGGGTGACCCTGCTCGACCTGCCGGCGCGAACGAGCTGGCGTTGCGCCCAGGCCTACGGCGACTATTTGGAAAACCGGCGCCAGCTCGATGCTCCCACGGCTCCCAAAATGCCGCTGCCGGATTTCTTCATCGGGGCCCATGCCTCGTTGTTGGATCTCCCCTTGGCCACGGCGGACACCAAGCGCTATCGGACGTATTATCCGGAAGTCCGATTGATCACGCCTTCGCCGTGACCGCGGGCTGCGCGATTGCAGGTCGCAGATTTCAGATCCCGTGGGGCGGGGCGCCCACGGGTCTGTGTAGGCGCCCTTGCCAAAGGGCGGGATCGGGTGTGTGGAACGGCGCTTGTTCCAAGCCCGTGTTGTGGCCAACACGCCTACAGGGTTCGGCTCACTGGCCGAGCTGGTGGTCGGCGACCTTGAGGTCCTTGCGGTAGCCTTTGAAGCCGTAGGCGGTGGGGGTGTAGCCTTCGGGCAGGGCGAGGTCGGGCTGGGCCGGGGCGTCGAGGCCGAGGCCCCAGTAGAGGCCGTTGACGACGAGGCGGCGCAGGCCCTCGTTGGTGAGGTCGGTGGCGGCGCCCATGGTGGTGCAGAAGACCTTGTTTTCGGTGCCGGCGTCGTTCTTCACGACGCGCGTCCAGGCGATCGGCATCATCGGGTCGTTGATGCCCTGCTCGACCCTGTCCTTGGTGGCCTTGCGGGTGGCGAGCGGCGGCGAATCGGGCGTCATGCCGGCGAGCACCTGGCCGCGCATCAGCACGGTGGCGTCGGCGGGCGGGGCGGCCTCATAGACATCGGTCGTGCCGAAGACGTCCTTGACGCCCTTCAGGATGGCATGGCTGGCGTTGGCGGTTTCGATGACGCCGCGGGTCGCTTCATGCTTGTGGCGGCCCCAGTGGCTGACCCAGGTCTCGCCGAGCACCTTTTTGCCCCAGCCGCCGTCCTTGTTCCAGTTCCAGGAGGCGAAGGCGCTGTCGGCCGGGATGCCGGCGAAGGCGTGCGTGCTGGTGCGCAGGCCGACGATCGGCACGCCGCGCTTCATGGCGGCGTCGAACTTCGCCAGGGTCGCCTCGTTCCAGCGACGGAAGCGCAGCAGCATGACGATGGCGTCGGCGCTGTCGAGCGCCTCCGGGGTGGTCAGGCTGTCGCCCTTGTCCGGGTTGATCGTGCCGTCGGCCTCGGCCGAGAAGCAGACCGTGCACTTGAACCCCTGGCGCTGGAGGATGCGGCCCAGGGCCGGCAGGGCTTCCTCGCTGCGGTATTCCTCGTCGCCAGCGAGCAGGACGATGTGCTTGCCGGCGCCCGGCTTGGCGTCGGCCGCGGCGGGCGGTGTGCAGGCGGCAAAGGGCAGGACGGCGAGCAGGGGGAGCAGATGGCGGCGGTTCATGGTCGTGGGTGGGGAGAGATTAGAAGGGGAACGGTCAGCGGCAGGGAAGTTCAAAGCGGCCAGCCAGGATGCCGGGGACGGTGATGTCCTCGTCGAGCTGCTCCCAGCGCAAGGCGTAGCCGTTGACTTCGACTTGGACCTCCTTGAGTTCGGCGTCCGAGGCGGCCGCGAGTCGGCGAAAACGATCGGCGGGGAAGATAACGGTTCGGCCATCATGCAACTCGACGAAAACCTGGCGATCCTGCGCCCAGGCACGAACCGCCACCGGTTCGGCGGTGGGGGGGACTTCAGCGAGAATGGCGTTCATCGGAGTAAAAGTGGAACCGGTAGGGTCCAATCCGCAGGACGGTGGGCATGATTGAAGTATAGCGGCTGCGTCATCCGATGCGATTCCTTTTCTGAGGCGGAGTGCACGGTCGCTCCGAGGCAGCGACCGTGCGGGGAGAATGGGAAGCCTCACTTCACGCTCAGCACGCCCCACATGATGAGGGCGTGGCCGGGGAAGGTGCAGACGAACTCGTATTCGCCCGGCTGGGCGGGGGCGCGCAGCTTGAGGGTTTCCTTCTGGCCGGGCTCGAGCAGCTTGGTGGCGGCGAGGATCTGCTTTTCGAAGGCGGCGGGCAGGTAGGCGCGGCCCTGCTTGTCGAGCTTGTCGGGCGTCATGGTCATGGCGGCGTTGCCGATGTCCATGTGCTTGCCGGGCGGCACGAGCACAAAGTTGTGCGGCATGACGTCGTCGTTCTCGAACACGACCTCGAAGGGTTTGCCGGCCTTGACCTCAAGGCGGGTGGTGTCGAAGCGCAGCTGTTCGTGCACGGTGCGGACGATGAAGACATCGACGCTGACGCCGCGCAGGGCGTCGAGCGCCTTGGCGGCCTCGCTCTCGGGCAGCAGGGCGGCCATCTCTTTGGCGGCGGCGATGACCTCGACGTAGTCGATTTTGGTGCGATCGCCAGCGGGTACGGTTTTGGCGTGGGCGAGCACGGCCTCGACGACCGGCTTGGCCTGGGCCTTGTCCCAGTTCGGGCGCGGGAACTTCAGCAGGGCGCGGGCGGCGGCGCTGCGTTCCCGACCTTCGACGAGGTGGCGGGCGGCGAGCTGGAAGTTGGCGCTGGCGTGCTCGGCCCCGGTGAGCGGCAGGGCGGCGAGCGCGGCGCGACGCGCGGCACCGGCGGTTTTGGCGTCGCCGAGCAGGGCGGTCAGGTGCGGCTGGAACTTCGCACGCAGGGCGGCCTCGCTGGCGGGGATGAGCGGCACCGAGGCGAGCAGGGCTTCCAGCTGGCGGGGGTTGGCCTGGCTCTCGGCCCAGATCGCGTCGGGCGAGCGGGCGGCAAAGACGAGCATGGCCAGCGCGGCGCGTTGCACGACCGGGCTGCGCGCCTCCTGGGCAAGCGCTTTCAATTGCAGGGCGTAGCGGGTGACGACGCCGGGGTTCTGGCCATAGACCATCTTGGCGAGTTCCTCGGCCGTGTTGCCTGCGCCCTCGCGGGCATCGACCTTCTGCAGCATGTCATGCAGGACGAGCGGAGCCTCCCTGCCGCTGAGCTTGACCAGCTCCTCGAGCGCCTTGGCGCGGACATCGGCGGCGAGGCGCGGACGGGTGAGTTTTTCGACGAGCACGGGTTCGACGTCGGGCAGACCCTTCAAATCGGCGTCGGTCGTCTTGGCGATGAATTCGGCGAGGGCGACCGGATCCTTGGGCAGCACCTTGGTTTTCAGCACCGACTGCAGGCCCTTGCGGCATTCGCCGAAGACGTGGTTGATGTAGTCGTCGGCCGGGTGCTTGAGCACGTCGTAGGCGATCTCCAGCGCCTGGGCTGCCTCGGCGGTCGGCTGGTAGAAGCTGAGGGCGCGCACGCCGTGCATGCGCACGCGCATGTCGGGATCGTTGACGGCAGTCTTGAGCAGGTCGAGCGCGCCGGGCACGCGGTCGCGCCAGTAGCAGAGCACGCGGGTGGCGGCGGCGCGGGCGCGCGGTTCGGGCGAGGCGAGCACCTGCTTGAGCAGATCGACATCGACGACATCGACCCACTGATGCGTCCACAGGGCCTCGAGGCGGTGGTGCTCGAACTCGGGGTCGCTCTTGTCGAGCTTGGCGGCCCAGGCCTTGGCGGCGGCGGCGACATCAGCGGGGATGTGCTTGGCGAGTTCGATCTTGGCGCGCTGGCGGACGTTGTCCTCCCACTCCTTGAGCAGTTCGAGCAGGTTCTCGATGCTTTCGCCGTGGATCTTCTTCGGCTGCAGCAGCGGCCGGCCCTCGTAGGTCAGCTTGTAGATGCGGCCGTGCTGCTGGTCGCGGTTCGGGTCGCGCAGGTGGTGCTGCATGTGGCCGATGATGGCGTTCGACCAATCGCAGAAGTACAAGCCGCCGTCGGGACCGACGCTGACCGCGCTTGGGCGGAAGGTCGGGTACACGGCGGGGTCGGCCTTGACGAGTTCGAACTCGGTCTCGCCCTTCATGCCGGCGCCGTCCTGGGTGAGCGGCACGCGCCAGATGCCCTGGAAGCTGATGACGTTCGTGTTGAGGAAGTTGTTCTGCCAGTCCTCGGGGAAGTGGCGGCTGGAGATGAGGTGGTTGCCCGGGCTGGGGCGGGCCGGGCGATTCCAGAACGGCTTCAGTTTCGCGCTGCCGCCGCCCTCGCGCGGCAGGTAGCAGGAGGAGGCCTCGGCGAAGGTGTTGACGTTGCCGGTGGCGTCCGTGAAGTAGGCATTGCCCCAGCGATCCCAGATCTTGCCGTGCGGGTTGACCGTGGCGTCGGTGGTGAAGCGCTCAAGCTCGCGGCGGTTCGGGGCGAAGCGGTAAATGCAGCCGTTGGTGTTGCGAACGACGCC
>CANNUR010000215.1 GCA_947523045.1 uncultured Prosthecobacter sp. | reverse complement strand
GTGGTGGCATAACCCGCCGCCTCAGCCCAGGCGACCGCGCCACGTTCGGCCGCCGCTTCAGCACTCTCCAGCAGCACCAGCGCCGCGCCTTCCCCAATCGCCAGGCCATCACGCGCCGCGTCAAAGGGTCGCGGCACCCCATCCGGGGCGAGTGCGCGCAGGCTGTCGAACCCAGCAAACACCAGCTCGGCAAGCGCGTCATAGCCCCCCGCCAGCACCCGCCGGGCGCGACCGCTGCGAATCAGGGCCATGGCCTCGCCAATGGCATTGGCGCCGCTGGCACAGGCATTGGAAACCAGGCGCACGGAGCCGCGCCAGTCGTACTCGTCGGCGATCAGGCGCATCTGCCGCCAGGGTTGGTAAAACTGCACGCGCGTCACCTGACCCGGCACACGATGCGCACTGCGCCGGGCCTCGCGAAAGTACGCCTGCCCCAGCGGCATCGCCCCGGCCGAGGTGCCGACGATCAGGGCGTCGATCCCCTGCATTCCGGCCAGACCGGCGCTCGCCAAAGTCTCGCGCAGGGCCAGCAGCAGCATGCGCGTGCCGCGATCGGCCAGGTGCTGGCGCCGCTGCGGCAGCCGGGCGAACAGACGCTCGTCGGGCAGGTCCACCTCGCCCGCCGTGCGCGCCACGCGTCGGCTCACGTCAAACAGGGTCACCGGCCGAAACGCCTGGCGTTCCTCGCGCAGCGCCTGCCCATGGCCCGCTGCGTCGAGACCGAGCGGCGACACGATACCGGCGCCGGTGACAAGGATGCGGGGGTCGGAGGTCACGGAGAGGAAACGACAAAGTCCGGCGCACGGATTCCCGGGCTTGCAGTCGCGGCGCACCCGGGCAGGATGAAGCTTCCGCGCTCCACGCTGTAGCGGCGCGCGGCGCGCAGTGTCAAATGTTTGCTGATCGCTGGCAGAAAATCCTCGATGCCCAGGGCGACTCCCCCGCCCTGCGCCAGACCGGTCGAACCTGGACCTTTGCCGAACTCGACCGTGCCGCCCGCGCCCGCCCGGCCGACATCTGCCCGGTGCTTGACCGCTGCCACCTCGCCCGCGGCGATGCCGCCCAGCTCACCATCGCCCTGCTCGCCGGCTTTCTGCACGACCTGCCCGTGCAAGTGGTCGAGGCCGACCGCGAACGCCGCCTGCCGGCCTGCCCGCCCCCGCCCGGCACGGCGCTGATCAAACAAACCGTCGGCAGCTCGGGTCGCCGCCGCTGCCAGTTCTTCACGCTCGACCAGGTACTGGCCGACACCGACCGCCTGCACACGGCACTCGGCCTTGCCGACCTCGACGGCGCGGTCGCCGCGGTCAGTGTCGCCCACTCCTACGGCCTCAGCACCACCCTGCTGCAACTGCTCGGCCACGGCCTGTCGGTGCACTGGCTGCCCTCGCCCTTCCCCGCCGGCCTCAGCGAGGCGCTCACCGCACCGGGTCGACTCTTCCTGCCCGGGGTGCCGGCCCTGTGGAAAGCCTGGCTCGATGCCGGCATCGACTTCCATGCGGTCAGCCGCGCCGTCTGCGCCGGTGCCCCTCTGCGCCCCGAACTCGGCCAACGCCTGCAAACCTGCGCCGGCCTGAAGCTGCACAATCTCTACGGCACCAGCGAGACCGGTGCCATCAGCGCCGACCTCACCGACACACCGCGCAGCGACGAACCCGACCTCGGCACCCTGCTGCCCGGGGTCACGGTCGCGACCGGCCCCGACGGTCGATTGCTCGTCGCCAGCGATGCCGTCGGTCTCGGTTACGATGCCCCCGAACCGGGCGAAGTCTTTGGCGACGGCCACCACCTCACCTGGGACCGGATCGAGATCGTGAACGATCGCCTGTATTTCGGCGGCTGCCTCGGCGCCGGCATCCAGGTGGCCGGACGCAAGCTCAGCCCGTTCGAGGTCGCCAACCGCCTTCGCGCCGCCACCGGCCTCGACGGCATCGAGGTTCGCGGCGAACCCAGCCGCGACCCCGAGCGCGGCCAGGAAGTGGTCGCCGTCGTCGACCTGCCGGCCGACCAACTCACCCGCGACTTCAAAACCCGCGCCTGCACCGGCCTCGCCCTCTGGGAAACCCCACGCCGCTGGGTTTCCCTTATCCCTTAAAAACCATGCGCCTGCTCGCCCTGCTCGCCGTGCCGCTGCTCTCAGCGGCCCAACCCAACCTGCTGCTGATCACCGCCGATGATCTCGGGCCCATGCTCGGGTGCTACGGCGACAAGGCCATCCGCACCCCCAACCTCGACGCCCTTGCCGCACGCGGCCGCCTGTTTGACAACGCCTACGTCGCCCAGGCCTCATGCAGTCCGTCGCGCAGCGCGATGTTCACGGGGCTCTATCCCCATGCCAACGGCCAGTACGGCCTGCTCAACAACGACGCCGGCTTTCAACTGCACGAGCCACTGCGCAAGCAGACGATCCCCGCCCTGCTCAAGCAGCAGGGCTATCGCACTGGCATCCTCGGCAAGCTGCACGTCGGCCCGGAAGCCAGTTTCCCGTTCGATGCCCGCCTGCGCGCCGACACCCGCGACGTCCGCGCCGCGGCGACCGAAGCCGGCAAGTTCCTGCGTGGCAGCGGCCCGTTCTTCCTGATGGCGAACTACTCCGACCCGCATGTGCTGGGCCGCAGTCCGCGCCCGCCGGCCGAGGCCTTTCCGACCCAGTACAGGGGCGTGCCGGAAACTCCGCTCAAGGTCGGCGAGGTGCCGCCCCTGCCCTTCCAGCAGATCGACACGCCGGAGCAGATCGAACGCGTCACCCAGTATTACAACGCCGTCATGCGCTTCGATGCCGCGGTCGGCCTGCTGCTCGCCGAACTCGCCGCCGCCGGCCATGCCGATGACACGGTGATCCTGCTCGTTGGCGACCACGGCCCGCCCTTCTTCCGCGGCAAAACCTCCTGCTACGAGGGGGGCGTCAAGGTGCCGATGCTGGCGGTCTGGCCCGGCATCTTCCCAGCCGGCGAACGCACCCCCGCACTGGTATCGACGGTCGACCTGCTGCCCACCCTGCTCGATGCCGCCGGCCTGCCCGTGCCCGATGGCCTGCACGGCCGCTCCCTGCGCCACACGCTCGAACCCGCGCAGCACCGCGAGTTCCTCGCCACGGAATTCCATTTCCACGGTTCCTCGCCCTTCTACCCGCGCCGAACGATCCGCGACGCACGCTTCAAACTGATCCACAACCTGCGCGCCGGCCAGGCCCAACCCACCACCGGTATCGATGGCGATGCCGCCTATCGCATGGGCCAGAAGCCACCCTTTGCCGGCAGCCGAATCGGCAACGCCTTTGAGCGCGCGGCCAACCCGCCCGAGTTCGAACTCTACGACCTGCAGGCCGATCCCTGGGAGTTCGACGACCTCGCGGGCGACCCGGCCCAGGCCGCCACCCTCGCCCGCCTGCAGGCGTCCCTTCTCGACTGGCGACGCCAGACGAATGACCCGCTGCTCGATTCGGCCGGTTTCGCCGCCATGGCCGCGCGCGAAAAACCCAACACGCCCAAGTCGCCCGCGAAGAAAAAGAAAAAGGCGCAGCCGGCTCCATGAACGATCCAGCCCGCCGCTGCCGCAAGGCGGCTGGATCCCGGCCTTCCAAGCAACTTCGCGCGACCCCTTCTCGTTGACTCCTGCCGATCCCGCTGACAGCGCCCCGTCTGCCCGCCCGTACTCTTCGCTCCTCATGAAGCTCCCCATCCTTCTCGCCGCTGCCCTCGCCGTTCCCTGCCTCGCCACCGACTGGCCCGCCTGGCGCGGCCCCACCCGCGACGGCCAGGCCGCGCCCAACCAGACACCGCCGGTGAAGTGGAGCGAAAGCGAAAACGTCGTCTGGAAAACCCCGGTGCGCGGCCGCGGCCACGGCTCGCCGATCGTCGTGGGCGACCAGATCTTCCTGGCCACCGCCGACCTTGAAACGGAGGAGCAGCTCGTGCTCAGCTTCGACCGCGCCACCGGCAAGCCGCGCTGGCAGACGGTGATCCACAAGGGCAGGCTCAACAGCAAGGGCCACAAGATTTCATCGCAGGCCTCCTCCGATGTGGTGAGCGACGGCGAGCGCCACTTCGTCAACTTCCTCAACGACAACGCCATCTTCACCACCGCGCTCGACCGCGACGGCAAGGTCCTCTGGCAGCGCCGCGTCGGCGACTTCCAGGTGCACCAGGGCTACGGCGCCTCGCCCGTCCTCCACGAAAACCTCGTGCTCGTCGCCGCCGACCATCGCGGCGGCGGCAGGCTGACCGGGCTCGACAAGCTCACCGGCGCTGTCGTCTGGCAGCAGGAGCGGCCGCCCATCGCCAACTACGCCACGCCTGCGGTGCTGACGATCGCCGGCAAGACCCAGGCCATCCTCGCCGGCTGCAACAAGTTCGAGAGCTTCGATCCGCTGACCGGCACCAAGCTCTGGAGCTTCGACGGCAGCACCGAGGAAACCGTGGTCACCGCGGTGACCGACGGCCAGCGCGTCTTCCTCGGCGGCGGCTATCCCAAGAACCACACGCTCGCCCTCGAGGCCGACGGCTCGGGCCGCATCGCCTGGGAGAACACCACGAAGACCTATGTGCCCTCGCTGCTGGTCAAGGACGGTCACGTCTATGCCGTCGGAGACGCCGGTCGCGCGATCTGCTGGAAGGCGGACACCGGCGAGGAACGCTGGTCGGAGAAGATCGACCGCGAATTCTACGGCTCACCGGTCATGGTGGGCAACCGCGTCTACGCCACCAGCAAGGGCGGCGTCACCTCGGTGCTCGAAGTCTCGCCGGAAAAATGCACGGTGCTCGCCCAGAACGCGCTCGGCGAGGAATCCTTCAGTTCGCCCGCCATCTGCGGCAACCGCCTCTACCTGCGCGCCGCCCAAACCGCGCCCACCCGCCAGGAATACCTCTGGTGCATCGGCCAGTGAGCCTGTGCATGGGCCAAGCCCCCACTCCTTCATGAAACGCCTGCTGCCCCTGCTTTTCGCCCCGCTGCTGTCCGTCGCGGCGGCGGAGCGACCCAACCTGCTGTTCATCTTCTGCGACGACCTGACCAACCAGGCGCTGAGCTGCTTCGGCGACGCCCGCAAGCTGCTCGACACCCCGAACATCGACCGGCTCGCCGCGCAGGGCATGAAGTTCAGTCGCTGCCTCGTGCCGAACTCGATCTGCGGCCCCTCGCGCGCCGCCGTGCTCACCGGCAAGTACTCGCATCTCAACGGCTTTTACTGCAACGAGTCGGGCCGCCCCTTTGACGGCTCGCAGCAGACCTTTCCCAAGCTGCTGCGCAAGGCGGGTTACCAGACCGCGCTCATCGGCAAGTGGCATCTGGACAGCGATCCCACCGGTTTCGACCACTGGCACATCCTG
>CANNUR010000214.1 GCA_947523045.1 uncultured Prosthecobacter sp. | reverse complement strand
ATCCTAATCAAACCACTCCACGCCCCCAGTCAGCACCTTTTCAGCCCAATCCCACCTCAGCCCGTGGGATGCCTGTGATTTCAGATCTCAAATTTCAGATTTCACAGGGCCGGATTCGCAGGCGCGTTCGCCTGAACGCGACGCGAAGGCAGGTCTTGTGTGTGGGTATGCATACGCAGGATCGCGCGCTGGACGATGGGCGGAAAAGCCTGCCTTCCTTACGCCGTTGAAGGTTATCATGCGTTGGGTGCTCGTCCTTTCTCTTTTGCTGCAAGCTGCCCTTCAGGGGCAGCAGGCTCCGCGCGCCTCGTATTACAAGGATGGCGAGATTCACATCAGCGTTCTCGGCCAGCCCGAGGGACCGCCCATCACAAGCGGGCATTGGGATTTCAAGCCCTCGTGGTCCGTCACAGGGGATCATCTGGTCTTCTTTCGACGACTCAAGGACGACCCCGACGTGAACAACTGGATCACCCGCCTGTGCATCATCAACACGGACGGCACAGGCTTTCACGCACTCACCGACGGCACGTTCACGGACTTCAATCCCACCTGGACCCGCGACGGCACGAACACGCCGGTGTGGAACCGCAAGGTGTCGGGCAAGGTCAGCTATTACATCATGGCCGGCAAGATCGGCGGCAAGCCCGGTGAAGAAGTGCAACTCACCGGCAAGGGTTATTACTCGTGGGTGCATTCAACCCTCAGGGATGGCCGCCTGTTGGTGTCGTCCACACCGCCGAATCAGGCCCGAGGCTACTTTTTGATGACGCCTCGTCCTTCCGGCGAACCGAAATTTGAGCGGGTGACCTGTGAACTCGCGGACAAGGGCATCCTGGATCGGGTGAGCCTTTCGCCGAGCGAAACCAAGATCTGCTTCGAGTATCAAACCGGTTTCAAGTACACCTTCCCCGGTCGCACACTCTACGTCGCCGACTTCGATGTGACGAAACGCAGCATCACCAACCTCAAACCGTTCGCCAATGCGGAAGGCAAAAAGGTGTGGTTTGCCTACCCACGCTTCACCCAGGGGGAGTCGTCGATCGTCTATCATGCCGGCGGGAAGCTCTTCCTTTACTCGCTGGCCGAGGGTTCGACGACCCAGGTCTCCACCGACGCCGAGGCCGACTACCGCTATCCACATGGCGAAGCCACCCCCAACTAGGTGATCCGTGGACTGGAAGGGTTCACCCCGCCGCTCGCCCGGTTCCTGTTTGCATCACGGCCATCCGCGACTTAGCCTGCAAGCAACCTGCCCACCGCGCTTGCATGAGTGCCTCCGTCTGGGGCACCGCTTTTGTGATCATGGTGTCCCTGATGCTGCTCCTAGCGCTCCTTCACTCGTGGCGGCGATGGCGGAATGAAATGACCTAGCCGACCTTGCTCCATCCTCATGTCCCGCCCCCTGCCCGCCGCGCTCCTCTGGCTGTTGCTGTCGGTCGCCCATGTCGTTGTCATCGGCTATCACGCTGCAGATCTGCCGGCGCGTGTGGCCACGCATTTCAACCTGCAGGGCGTGGCCAACGGCTGGCAGTCCCGCGACGCCTTCCTGCTCTGGGCCAGCCTTGGGCCGGTGGCCATGGGCCTGTTCGTGGTGGCGGTGATCGGTCTCTGCCTGAAGTTCCCCCGCTCCTGGAACATTCCCCACAAGGCTCACTGGACCGCGCCGGAAAACCTGCCCCAGGCCCGCGCCTTCCTGCTCGCTTGGGCGTTGTGGATTGCGGTCCTGCTGCTGCTGATCACCGGCCTGCTCCTGCAGGGCGTGCTGCAGGTGAACCTCGGCGACGCCCCGGTCCGCCTGCCGCGCCTGTGGACCGTGCTCGCCATCGTCGTGCCCACCCCGCTCATCGGCCTCATGATCGGCTGGCTCTATGTTTTCTTCGGTCGCCCAGCCGGCCGGGTGCCGGGATCGTAGGCGCGTTCGCCAGAACGCGAAGCGAAGGTAGGGCGCCATCTCCGAGGGCGCCGGGGTGGGGGTTTCAGATCTCCAATTTCAGATCTTCGCGGAACCGCCCGCGCCACTTTTACGGCAAGGTCACCTCATCGAGCGGCCAGACTGGGCGGCGCAGGCGACGAAAGGGCAGGGAGGCGAGCCGGCTGCTGCACGGGCCGGGGGTGTCGACCCAGAGCATGCGGGTGGCGATCGGATCGTAGGCGCGACGGTGGGCGACCGCGGCCTTCACACCGAGGAAGGAGAAGCTTGTCGGCTCCAGCCCCTGGCTGCGCCACTGGCCGAGGTCGAAGGGCGGCGTCTTGACGCTGGTGAGCAGCAGGGTCAGCCCGGCGTGGCGTACCACAGCGCAGGGCCCCATGTCAAAGCGGTCGCCACACATCGAGGCCAGGTGGCTCTGCTTGTCCTCCAGCTCGAAGCGACCGTCGTTGAGCGCGACCAGCTCGACCTCGAGTTCCAGTGGCCCGGCGTCGAGCCGGCTGCCCCGACCGCCGACCGCGAGACGGACGCGGTCGCCGGGGGCATGGCCGGCCAAGGTGGCGACCGCGGTGGGGTCGGCGAGGCAGACCGCGGCGTTGGGCAGGCCTGCGGCGAGCAGGGCGCGCAGCAGGCCGGTGCCATCGCCGGGGGCGCCGCCGCCGATGTTGTCGGAAGGCTCGACCAGGACGGTCAGGCCGGGCGGTGTTGGCTGCAGGCTGGCGAGCACCTCGCAGGCCGAGGGTTCGGTGACGTTACCCTGCTCGCGCAACTCCCAGGCCAGGCGGGCGAGGCAGTCGAGGTGGCCGGTCAGGGGGGCATCGGCGTCGCCGGTCAGGACGAAGCTGACGCCGGTGCAGGCGGTGTCGGCAAAGGCGAAACCGGCGACGACGCTGGCCGACCAGACCCCGGGTTCCTGCTCGATCTCGCGGGCAAGGGCTTCCAGGGCGCGCATCGGATCGGCGGCGGTGGCGGTGCCGGTCGGCGGCCAGACCAGGGGCGTCAGGCGATGCTGCTGGCGCGGCCGGCTGCCGGTGACCAGGCAGCGCTGGAGCAGGCGGGCGGCGGTGCAGGCAGCCTCGCGGGCGTCGGTGTGCGGGTTTTCGCGGTAGGCCACCAGGCAGTCGGCATGGCGGGCCATCTTGGGAGTAAAATTGGCGTGCAGGTCGAAGACGCCGAAAACCGGCACCTGCGCGGCGCCGGGCAGGGCACGCAGGCGCTCCAGGATCAGGCCTTCGACATCCTCCTCGCTCTCGGTGACCATGGCGCCGTGCAGGACCAAGTAAATGCCGTCGACCCCGCGCTCCAGCTCCGGCCCGGCCAGGGCAACGAATTCGTTCCAGAACGCCTCCAGTACCGCATCCGCCACCGTCGCACTGGGCTGGGCGCGACTGTCGACCACCGGCAGCACGTCCCAGCCGAACTCGGCCGCCAGATCAAGCACCCCGCCAAAGGGCGAGGCATCGCCGCGGGCTTCCAGGATCTCCGCACCGCGCCGGACCGTGAAGGCGTCGGCACCGGTGGTGCCGTCGAGGAAGCTGTGGGTTTCGTGGAAGAGGCCGGCGAGCAGGATGCGGGGCATGGCGGGTCAGGGAAGCCGGGCATGAACGGTCCGATCTTTCGGGAAAAGCCGTGCGGGATAAGCCCCTGGCCGCGCAGTCAATGCAGGGGTGGCAAACGAGTGCATTGTCTGTCAACCGGTGGAGGATGGGCATGACGGCTGCAGCTTTTCCGTTCCACAGACGGCGCAGTATGGGGTCCTGAGCTCTGGACAAGAAGCCTGTGCTGGACATGGTGTCTGGACGTGAAGCTTTTGAAGGAAGCCGATGTCGCTGAAGCGACGGAGTGCGGATTATGTCAGCCAGTTGCCCTGAACCTCTTTTGCCATGACGGATCCTGCCAAACTGCCGCGCGTGGTGATCATTGGAGCTGGCTTCGGAGGCTTGTCGGCGGCACGGGCTCTGCGAGGCCAGGCCGTCGAGGTGACGGTGTTGGACCGCACCAATCACCACCTGTTTCAGCCCCTGCTCTATCAGGTCGCCACTGCAGGTCTTTCCCCCGCCAACATCGCCCAGCCCATTCGCTCCATTCTGCGCGACCAGCGCAACACCCGCGTTCTGCTGGCTGATGTCAGCGGCATCGACACGGTCAACCGCCAGGTGCTTGCCGGCGGCCATGCCTGTCCCTATGATCATCTCATTGTCGCTACGGGTGCCCGGCATGCCTACTTCGGCCATGCCGAGTGGGAGCGCCACGCGCCGGGTTTGAAAACCCTCGACGATGCCCTCGACATCCGCCGTCGTTTGTTGATGGCTTTTGAAAAGGCCGAGGCTTGTTCGGATGCCGCAGAGCGTGCAAGCCTGCTCACCTTTGTCGTGGTCGGTGCCGGTCCCACCGGGGTGGAAATGGCCGGAGCCATCTCTGAAATCGCCCGGCAATCCATGGTGCGCGACTTCCGCAACATCGATTCCACGCAAACCCGCGTCATTCTGCTCGACGCCGCGGACCGGGTACTGCCGGGCTTTGATCCCAGCCTGTCACAGAAAGCCGAGGCGCATTTGCGCGAATTGCAGGTGGATGTCCGCCTCGGTGTCGCTGTGCAGGACGTCGACGCTCAGGGGGTCGCCATTCCCGGCGGCCAAATCCGCGCCCGCACCGTCCTTTGGGCCGCTGGCAACATGGCCTCGCCCCTGCTTCAGCAACTCCCCGGCGAGCGAGACCGCTCCGGCCGTGTTCATGTCAGTCCGGAACTCCACATCCCGGGCCACCCTGAAATCTTTGTGATTGGCGACGCCGCCCATTGTCCCGGGGCCGACGGCAGGCCCTTGCCAGGTGTATCCCCTGTCGCCATGCAGCAAGGTGCCCGCGCCGCCAAAAACATCCTGGCGCGCCTGGCCGGCGAACCGGCGCAACCCTTTGTGTACTGGGATCGCGGCAGCATGGCCACTGTGGGCCGTCACCGTGCCGTTGCCGACTTGCACGCCGTCAAATTGAGCGGTGTCCCGGCGTGGCTCGCCTGGGTTTTTGTGCACCTTGTTTTTCTCATGGACTTCCGCAACCGCACCCTGGTTTTTCTCACCTGGGTGTGGTCCTACCTCACTTGGGATCAGGGTGCCCGCTTGATCACGGGGCGGCCGCGCAACGAGTGAAGCGGACGACCGCGTCCCCAAAAATGCCACAAAAAATGCCATGCCACAAAAAATGCCAGGCATTCAGTGCTTGACCCTCGTCGATTTTCAAGCGAAAATGGCGCCATGAAAACGATGCAACGCGTTGAAGACGAGTCGGCTGCGGAGGTGGATCCGCTGGTGGGGATTGAGGCGAAGACGGGGCCGTATTCTGCCGCGCGTTCGTGGTCGGGTGGGCGGCGTAGGGTGCTGGGGCGGGAGGTCTGGGTGAGCAACACCTACCATGTCATGTCGCGCACCTGCGGCGGCGAGGTCTTCTTCGATGACGTCGAGAAGGAGGCGCTGC
>CANNUR010000213.1 GCA_947523045.1 uncultured Prosthecobacter sp. | reverse complement strand
GCCTGACGGCGTCGCCTTCAAAATGGCGGGGCAGCGCACGGTGCACAGCGGCCTGATGGGCATTGGCATGGCCTGGGGCATCGAGGGCGCGCTCTACCTGGCCGATTGGGACGGCGGTTATCCTCTCGACGAGAAGGGCGGCATCTGGTCGGTCGATGTGCCCGTGGCCGATCGCGACGCAGCCGCGCGCCAGGAAACCCTCAACCTGCTTGCGGCAGGCTTCGGCTCGCGGGCCGAAGCAGAATTGCAGCAATGGCTCGGCCACGCCGACCAGCGCGTGCGTGTCGCGGCCCAACTGGAACTCGTCAGGCGTGAACTCTGGGAATCCCTGCTGGCCGTCGCGCGCGACGCCCATCGGCCGCTGCTGGCCCGCGTGCACGGCATCTGGGGCGCCGGCATCGGCCTGCGCCGGGGACAGGTGGCGGAAGCGGCGATCCATGATCTGGTGGCCACGGCCGACGATCCGGAACTGCAGTGCCAGATCGCCAAGGTGCTTGGCGATGCCAAGCCCAGTGTCGCCTCCACCCGCGTGCTCAGCCGCCTGCTCGCCAGCGAGTCCGCCCGCGTTCGCTTTCATGCCGGCCTTGCCCTCGGTCATATGGCACCCGCTGCCGCCAACCTGTCACTGGCCAAGGTCGAGCTCAACAACGCCGCCTTCTACCTGCTCGACCGCGTCGAGCGCGATGCCCACGATCCCTGGCTGCGTCACGCCCTGGTCAGCGGTCTGGCCGGCTGCATGAGCGCCGAGGACCTGGCCTCCCGCCACGATTCCGAATCCGAACCCGTGCGCCTGCTCTGCGCCCTCGCCCTGGCGCGCCAGCGTTCGCCGGAGATCAGTGCCTACCTCGATGATTCCGCGGAAGTGGTGCGCGATGAGGTGGCCCGCGCCATCCATGACGATGCCGGCATTCCCGAGACGCTGCCCAAGCTGGCGGCCCTGCTCGACACCGAACGCCCTCTCTCCGACACGGTCCGCCGCCGTGTCATCAACGCCAACCTGCGCCTTGGCCAGCCGGTCAATGCCGCGCGCCTGCTGCAGTTTGCCCTGCACCAGGAGGCGGCCATTGCCCTGGAGGCGCTCGACGCCCTGCGGCTGTTTTCCAAGCCGCCCCGCCTCGACCGGGTCGACGGCACTGCCGGCACCTACCCGCGCCTCGACGACAAGGCGCTGTCGCCGACCCTGATCGAAACCTGGAAGGCCGACCTGCTCGCGCTCGCCGATCCCTCCCTCAAGGCGGCCGTGCTCGACCTCTTCATCCAGCTGGAGATCGACCTGGAGGCGCCGGTCCTGCAGGGTTTCATCGCCGACGCCAAAACGGATGCCTCCCTGCGTGCCGGTGCCCTGCGCCTGCTTGCCGCCCGCCACGCCGCCACGCCGGCGTTTGCTGAGTCGGTGCGCCTCGCCTTGGGCAAGTCCGCTCCCGAAGCCCTGCGCATGGAGGCGCTGAATCAGCTCGCCGCCCACCAACCGGAGCAGGCCCTGCAGGAGTTCGATCAGGTGATCGCAGGCGGCAGCCTCAAGGAAAAGCAAAAGGCCTTTCATCTCGCCGCCAGCCTGCCCGGCCAGGCCGCCGATGCCTGGATCGATGGCTGGCTGAGAAAGCTTGGCGAGGGCTCGGCGGAGGCCGGGTTGCGTCTCGACATCCTTGAGTCGGCACAGGCACGTCCCGGCCTGGCAGCCAGCCTCGTTTCCTTCCAGCAGACGCGCAAGTCGGCGCCGGTGGAGGATCTGCTCGAGGGCGGCGACCCCGCGCGTGGGCGCGACCTCGCCACGAATCATTTGGGCGCCAACTGCATTGCCTGCCACACGATCGAGGCCAAGGAGGGCAGTGCGGTCGGTCCGATCCTCAAGGGCATCGGCGCGCAGCGCAGCCGGGCCGAGTTGCTGGAATCGCTCGTCAGCCCCGCTGCGGCCATCAGTCCCGGGTACGGCCTGGTCTCGCTCACCCTCAAGGATGGCAGCAGTCTTGCCGGCACCCTGACGGCCGAAAAGGCCGACGCCTTGGAATTGAAACTGCCCGACGGCCAGTTGCGGCAGGTGAAGACAGCCGAAATCGCCCAGAGAAGCCCGGCCATGTCGGTCATGCCGCCCATGCTCGGCATCCTGAACCCGGGTGAGGTGCGCGATGTCGTGGCCTACCTCGCCTCCCTCAAGTCAGGGGCCCCGAAGGCCTCGGAGAAAAAGACGGAGTTGGTCAAGGCGCCGGCGAAAAAGGCCGCGCCACCCACCAGCAAGGCGGCGGCACCCAAGGCCGTCGCCAAGGCGCCCGCGGTCAAGCCGGTCGAACCGAAGTCCCCGCCTGCGGAGCCCAAGGCGCCGTTGCCGGCCCCGATCGCCATGCCGGAACCCCCGCGACTGGAGGTGCCGAAACCGGCCCCCGCCAAGGCGACACCGAAGGCTGCCCCGAAGGTGACCGCCAAGCCCGCGGCCAAACCGGCCGGTGATCCGGTGACCGTCATCACCAATGCCCCGATCCAGCCCGCTCCGGCGACCA
Organism: uncultured Prosthecobacter sp.; assembly: GCA_947523045.1. GTDB lineage: Bacteria > Verrucomicrobiota > Verrucomicrobiia > Verrucomicrobiales > Verrucomicrobiaceae > Prosthecobacter. Next base: position 2,941 of record CANNUR010000213.1, on the reverse strand, counting down.
TGGCCGCCGAGATCCCGCAGGCGGAACCCGTCGGGGAGGACAAGCCCAAGCGAGGATTCAGTCTGCGCTTCGGCAACCGTCGCAAGGACGAACCTTCCGAACCCTCCGAGCCGCCAGCTCCCGCAGCCATGCCTGCCGAAAGTGCGCCCCCACCATCGCCAGCGGTGCCATCCAAGGAAGCCGCGGCCGCGCCCAAGGCGCCCAAAGAAACCAGCGCCACCTCAAAGGCTGCTCCCGTCAAGGAAACGGCTGCTGCGCCGAAAGCCTCTCCGGCCAAGGAAACCGCTGCCCCCCAGACTGCGCCCGCCATGGCAGAGCCGCCCAGGGCGATTCCCGTCGAGGATGATGCCCCGGTGCCGGCGAAGCGCGGCTTTTTCTCGCGTTTCCGCGACAAACCCAAGGAGTGAGGGTCAGGGACGAGCGGAGATCGTGCGCACCGCCTGGGCCAGGCTCTCCAGTCGCGGTTTCCACAGTTCATCCGCCCCCTGCTGCTTCAGGGTCACCAGGGCGTGCACACACGAGAACATGAGCCGGTCGCCGGCCTTGAGCACGGCTCGATTGATCCGGTCACCGTTGACGAAGGTGCCATTCGACGAGTCCAGATCGATCACGCGCAGACCGCCATCCTCAAGGCGAACGAGTTCGGCATGAAAGGAGGATACCCGACGCGCGTCAGGCCCACGGGCAGGGGGACCACCGTGGGATCGATTTCATCGGGATTGAAGACGATTTGAAACATGCGTGTCGTTCCGCGCATGGGAGCGCAGAACGGTACGATGTCAGGACCGCGGCAGAAATCCAGACCCTTTTTTCAGTGGTCGTTAAAGGAATCCCTTATTCCTGCAGGAAGACGAAGACGCCCATCTTGTTACCAACGACCACGTCCATTTTGCCGTCCTTGTTGACATCGCCGGGCGTGACCTGGGTGCCGACACCGCTGGCGTTGTCGATCAGGTTCGGCACAAACTTGGCGCCGCCCTTGCCGTCGCGCTCGATCTTGAACCAGTACAACACGGGCGGGGCGTTCGGTTCGTCGTCCTTGAGCGGGCCATGCGCCCAGCGACGCTTGCCGGTGACCAGATCCTGGACGCCATCGCCGTCGATGTCGGCGAGCTGCAGGGCGTGCAGCTGGCTGAACTTCACACCGACCGGGCTCTCCTCGACGGTTGCGCCCATGAGCTTGTGCTCGGCAAAGCTACCGTCGGCCTTCTGTTCATACCAGGCGAGGCCGTAACCGTGGGCGTCATGGCTGGTGATGACGTCGTTGCGTCCGTCGCCGTTGACGTCATAAACGAGCAGGAAGGAACCCCCGCGCTTGCCTTCGGGCGTGAAGGGGGCGGCATGGAAGGCCCAGTCCTTGTCCTGCTTGAGGTCGGCCGGCTGCTCGAACCAGCCCTCCTTGGTCAGCAGGTCGGCACGGCCATCGCCATTGACGTCGCCAAAACCGTAGCCGTGGGTGTAGCGGAAGTACTTCTTGTCATTCTCCTCCGTCACCGGCGTGCTCGGCCGGACGCGCGCTTTGCCGAAGGGCTGGGCCCAGTCGACCTCGGCGAAACCGAGACGCCCACCCTTCGGTGGCTGGCTGCCGGAACTCGTGTGGCAGATCAGCTCGGGTTTGCCGTCGCCGTTCATGTCGCCCAGGGTCGGCGACTCATTGTCGGTGATGTCGAAGATCGTGTGGCGGGTCCAGTGGCCGCCCTTGTTCTGCGGGTTTTCGAAGACCCAGGTCTCCTTGCCCGGCCAGGAGAAAACCAGGATGTCCTGCCAGCCGTCGGCATTGAAGTCGTGGGTGTAGGTCAGGAAGTAGTCGCTGTAACCCTTGCCCGGATTGTAGGGTTCGGCGGCCGGGGCCGTGTATTCGATCCGCTCCTTGAACTCGGGTCCCTTCCAGATGTAGGGACCGGCACAGATGTCGTTGTGGCCGTCCTTGTCGAAATCGGCGAAGTGCGCGCCCTCAGCGACAAACTCGCGAGTCAGGGTGTGCTTCTTGAACGTGGGCGTGGCCGCAAAGGCGGGTAGAGCCAAGAGGCAGAGCAGGGAAAGGGGTTTCATGGAATGCAGGGAACTCGCCGCGGGATGGCAATCTTGCAAGCACGGCCGCAGTCGCGTCGCCTCCCCCTGAACCAGGACAGGGCACCGGGGATTTTGCGTGCTGGTCCTTGCCCGTTGGGCCGCCCGTTCGTAAACAACTCCATGCTCGAGGCCCTCAACACGCTGAAGCTGCCGGATCCCTGGCAGCATCAGGCGGTCGCGCACCTGCGCAAGGGCAGCGATGTGGTCGTTAGTGCCCCCACCGGCGCCGGCAAGACTTACATCTTTGAACTGCTCCACCAGACAGGCTCGATTCAGGGGCAGGCCGTGTACACCGTGCCGACCCGGGCGCTGGCCAACGACAAGTACGCGGAATGGCAGGAGGCGGGCTGGGACGTCGGCATCGCCACCGGTGACCTGGCGGAAAACCTGTCGGCCCCGGTCCTCGTGGCCACCCTCGAGACCCAGCTGGAGCGACTCGTCCGCGGCGAGGGCCCGGCCCTGCTGGTGATCGATGAGTACCAGATGATCGCCGACGCCTCGCGCGGCAGTCACTACGAGGCGGCGGTCGCCCTCGCCCCGGCCGGCACGCGCCTGCTCCTGCTCAGCGGCTCAGTGGCCAATCCGGAGGACCTGGTGGCCTGGCTGCAGCGACTCGGCCGCAAGGCCGAGGGAGTGGCCACCCGTGAGCGACCGGTGCCGCTCGAAGAGGTGCCCTGGGAAGCCCTGCCGCAACGCCTGACCCGCCATTTCGAGCAGTTCTGGCCGAAGTTCGCCGCGGCGGTCCTGCTCGCCGACCTGGCGCCCCTGCTGATCTTTTCGCCGCGCCGGCGAGAGGCGGAAAGCATTGCCAAACGCCTCGCCAACGACCTGCCCACCGCCGATCCTCTGGAGCTGACCCCGCAGCAGC
>CANNUR010000212.1 GCA_947523045.1 uncultured Prosthecobacter sp. | reverse complement strand
GTACAGATCGTAGGCCGTGTTGTTCTTGCGGCCGGGCGTGCGGTACTGGAACTTGCTGCCCCAGGGATCAAGGATGCCCTCCTCCTTGACCAGCTGGCGTTTGACGCGGGCGTTGGCCGGCGGCGTTACCAGGGCCTCCAGGCTGGGCGGCATGGCGCGGTTGAGGGTCTTGTACTGGGTGATGGCGGTTTTCACCGTGTTCATCTGCGCTTCGGCGGCGGTGAACTTGGCGTTCTCATCGACCTCACCCAGGGTGACGGCGCCGATGGCGATGAGAATGGCGATGATGGCGAGCACGAGCATCATCTCCATCAGGGTGAAGGCGGCGCGCAGCGGACGGCGGACAACGGAGGTCAGTTTCATGGGCGGTTGGGGTTCTCGAAGAGATTGAGAGGGCGCAGGATGGCAAAACGTTCGGGATTCGTCATGGAGAATCTCAGCCGCGGCTCTTCAGAGCGGAGACGGTCTGGAAAATGACGGAGATCATCATGTAGGCCATGACCCCGACCAGGGCGGCCATGACCAGGATGATGACAGGCTGGAGCATGGCCATGACCTTCTCCAGGCTCTTGGACAATTCGCGGCCGCAGCGGTCGGCGGCGCGGCGCAGGGTGCCACTGAGGTCGCCGGTGTGCTCGCCGATGCGCACCATCTCAAGCAGCTTGAGCGGGAACAGCGCCGTCTTTTCGAGGCCACGCGACAGTGAGGCGCCGTCGCGCACGCTGGCGATGACGTATTCAAGCTGCTTCTGCACGAACAGGTTGGCGGAGACGCGTGAGGCGAGTTCCAGGCCCTTCAGCAGCGGCAGGCCGCCGCTGGTCAGGCTGGCCAGCGTTTCCAAAAACTGAGTGTGGAAGCTGGTCATCAGGACGTTGCCGACAAAGGGCAGGCGCAGCTTGGCGCGGTGCCAGGCCGGTTTGCCGGCGGGCGACTGGCTCCAGGCCCAGAAACCGAGCGCGGCGAGGGCGAGCACAGCGAGCACCAGCCACCAGTAGACTTGCATGAAGGCCGAGATGGCGAGTACGATTTGAATGCCCTTGGGAATGCCGCCCTGCATGCGCTCCATCATGCCGCTCAGGCGCGGGATCAGGAAGGTGGTGAAAAGCACGGTGACGCCGACCGCGGAGAAAAACAGGAAGCCTGGGTAAATGAGCGCCACGGCGACCTGGCTGCGCATCTCGGCGACATTGCCCAGGTAGAGCGCCTGGCGGCGCAGGGCGGTGCCCAGCGAGCCGCCGGCCTCGCCGGCGGCGGCCACGGCGCAGAACAGCTCATTGAAGGAGGGCGAGGTCTGGCGCAGGGCGCTGCTGAAGGGGTGGCCCTCGCGGATCAGGTTGCCAAGCTTGCGCGCGACACGGCTGGGCACGCCCTTGTTGCCCTTGCCCTCCATCAGGCGCAGGGCCGCCTCCAACCGCATGCCGGCCTCAAGCAGTTCGGCCAGTTCCTCGGTGAACAACTGCATCTGGCCGGCACTCAGCTTGAGTGGTCCACTCTCCTCCTCGGCGGCGTCCTCGGCCTTGGCCTGGGCGCGTGCGGCGGCCTTGGCGGCACCGTTCGCCGATTCCGCCACTTTGAACGGCTGCAGGCCGCGGCCGGTGAGCTGCCGGATCGCGGCGGCGCGGTCGGCCGCCTCGACGGTCCCGCTGACGTCGCGGCCGGTGATGTCGGCGGCCTGGTAGGAGAAGTTGGGCATGAACGGTCTGAGACAAGCACAGTCCGCCGGCGTTGCAAAGTGGCATCTCCGCCGTGCGGCGTTAGAGACGGCACGCCCGGCGCGTTCCGTTCCGATGCGCCGTTTTGCCCTGTGTTTCTGTCTGTTCACCGCCCTGCCCGTCGCCGCGGAAGTGGTCCGCCTGGAAATCCGCGAGACAATTCCGTTCGCCGGTGGTCGTGAGTTTGGAGCGGCGGGTGCCTACGAACGGATCCGCGGCCGGCTTTGGGTTGCCCTGGATCCGGAGACGCCGGCCAACGCCCGCGTGCATGACCTGCGCCTGGCGCCGCGCAATGCCGACGGCCGTGTCGAGGGCTGGACCGATTTCGACCTGCTCAAGCCGGTGCAGCCGGGCAAGGGCAATGGTCGCCTGCTTTACGATGTCGCCAACCGCGGCAACAAGCTGGCGCTGTGGACCTTCAACGGCGGCGAGCGCAGCAACGACCCGCGCAGTGAAGCGCATGCCGGCAACGGCTTCCTGATGCGCGCCGGCTGGTCGCTGCTCTGGACCGGTTGGAATGGCGAGGTCCAGGAGGATGGCAACGCCCGCCTGCTCGCCGGTCTGCCACCGGCGGGGCAGGGGATCACGGGCCCGGCCCACCTGGAGATCAGCACGACCGAAAAAGTCTTCAGCCGCGCCTTTTCCTGGAGTCCCTGGGGCATTTCGGCGGCCTTTCCGGCAGCGGATCTCGACACCCGCAAGGCGCGGCTGACGATGCGCCCCGACCGCGATTCGCCGGCCGTTGAACTCTCGCCCGACGCCTGGGCCTTCGCCCGCTGGGAGGAGGGGCGCGTGGTGCCGGATGCCACCCACGTCCATGTCCGCGAGGGTTTTCAGCCGGGCTGGCTGTACGACCTCGTCTACACGGCCAGCCAACCGCGCGTGAACGGCTTCGGCCTGGCGGCGCTGCGCGATGCGGTCGCCTTTTTCCGCCATGCCGAACGCGATGCCCAGGGCGCGGCCAACCCGCTGCACGGTGCGTTGCGCCAGGCGGTGATTTTCGGCATCTCGCAGTCGGGCCGTCTGGGACATCACTTCCTCTATGAGGGCTTCAACACGGATGAGGCCGGACGCCCGGTGTTTGATGGGGCCCTGCTGCATGTCGCCGGCGCGGGGCGCGGTGCCTTCAATCATCGCTTCCGCATGACGACCGACTACGGCACCCAGCACGAGGGGCATCTGTCCGGGTCCGAACTCTTTCCATTTGCGCCGCTGCCCGTGACGGACGCGGCGACCGGTCGCTCCGGTGACACCCTGGCGCGGGCACGCGCTGCGGGACAGGTGCCCAAGGTGATCTTTACCCAGTCGGCGACCGAGTACTGGAGCCGCGCCGCCTCTCTCCTGCACACGGACCCGCAGGGTCTTCGCGACCTGGAACTGCCGCCGGAGGTCAGGGTCTATCACATTGCCGGCGCCCAGCACCTCGGCGGAGGTGAAACAACGCGCGGCATCTGCCAGCAGCCGCGCAATCCGCTCGATGACCGCGGTCCGGTGCTGCGCGCCCTGCTGGTGGTGCTTGAAGCTTGGCTGGCCGAGGGGCGCGAGCCGCCGCCGAGCCGGCACCCGCGCCTGGCCGACGGCACCCTGGTTCCGCGCGAGACCGTGCTCGCCGCCTTCCCGAAGATTCCCGGCCTCCACCTGCCGGCCCGTCACTACGAACCGCCGCGTCTCGATTTCGGCCCGCGCTTCGACCGTGAGGGCATCGCCGACCTCGTGCCACCGGTGGCCGGCGAACCCTATCGCACCCTGCTGCCTGCCGTGGATGCCGATGGCAACGAGACGAGCGGCATTGTGCTGCCCGAGGTGGCTGTGCCGCTCGGCACCTACACGGGCTGGAACCTGCGTGCGCCCGAGTTCGGTGCGCCCACCATGCTCTCGCCCCTCGACGGCATGTTCCTGCCGTTTGCCCGCACCGCCGCCGACCGTGCCGGGGATCCGCGGCCCTCCGTGCACGAGCGCTACCCGACCCGCGCCGATTACCTCGATCGCCTCACCCGCGTGGCGCTCGACCTGCAGCGCGAGGGCTTCCTGCTCGCCGAAGACGTGGTCGCCATCCTCGAGCGCGCGGCGGCCCGGGATTTCTGGTGAACTTCGGAGCCCGGCTCAGTCCTTATTGGCCTCGTCGGTCGATCCGCCCAAAACCTCGCCCGCGGCGGCGACCACGGCGGTGACGACGGCACCCACCGCCTCGCCGACCGTCGGTGGTTCGGCCGGGGCCGGCGGTTCCTGATTCTCGGCCTGTTCCTCGATGAGTTCATCGAAGATCTGGTTGTACTCCTCCTTGGCGTTGACGTAGCGCTCGGTGGCGCGGCGCAGACGGGTGGCCAGGCTTTGACACAGGTAGGACAGAGCCTCGCGGGCAATCAGCAGGTCGTCCGCGAGCATGGCGTCGAACTGCTCGCGGCGGATCTTCCACAGTTCGCCGGCCGTGACCGCCAGGATCGTCGTGCGCGAGGGCTGCGGGTGAAAGAGGTTCATCTCGCCGAAGCTGCTGCCGCGCTTGGCCGTGCCGATGGGGGCGTAGGAATGCTCGTCGATGCGCCGGCGCAGCACCAGGGTGCCTTCGAGCACCAGAAAAAGGTCGCTATGGGTTTCGCCCTCCTGAACAATCGTCTCGCCCTCGTCAAAGGTCCAGAATTCCCCGCAGATGGCGAGCAGTTGCCGGCGCTCCGGATCCAGGTTCTTCGCGAAGCCATACGGAGGGAGGGTGAGGCGTTTGATCTGCATCATGGAAAAAGTTTAACAGGCCGGTCGCCGCGCTGTCAGCCTTTTTCCGCAGTTGAGTTTCGCGGTTCCGGTTTCAGGTTCGCCGAATGCCTCTTTTCCTTCAGCAATGGCGCGGCGAATGGCTCAAGCTGTTCGCCCGCCGGCGCACCTACCTCGGCTTCGCCGCCTTCCTGGCGCTCGAACTGGTGCTGCTGCTGGTCTTCCGGCTGCAGGGTGTGGAAAGACTCTTTGAACGCCTCATCTCGCGTCAGGGGCAGGCCTTTGCCGATTACTATTCGGCGCTCACCCTCGGGCACATGATCCTCGGTTTTTCGGTGCTCATCTTGGGCGCCATCTACCTGGCCCTGGTCGCCGGCGACATCGTCGCCAAGGAGGGCGAGGACGGTCACTACCGCCTGCTCCTCGCGCGGCCGGTCAGCCGGGTGCGCCTGCTCGGCCTGAAATACCTCACCTGCCTCGGTTACACCGTCGTGCTCATCCAGTTCATCGCCTGGTCGGCCTTCGCGCTCGGCGTGGCGGTCAAGGGCTGGGGCGGCGGCTTCTTCGCCATGGCGCCCGAGGTCGGCCTGCTGGTCTTCCACGACTGGACCGACGGCCTGCGCCACTACGCCGTCGCCACGATCTTCCTCGCCGCGGCGATGACGACCGTGAGCAGCGTCGCCTTCTTTTTTTCCTGCTTCCCCATCAAGCCGGCGGCGGCGACCATTGGCGCGCTCTCCTACGTGCTGGTCGACATGATCTTGCGCAACACCGGCTTCATGGAGGATTACGATCACCTGCTGCTCACCAAGCACATGGCCAGCTGGGCGCGCCTGCTCGCCGAGGAGGTGCCATGGGCGGTCGTGCTCCGCAGTTACACCGTCCTCGCCGCGGTCAATGCCAGCCTGTTCGTGCTCGGCGCCGCCGTCTTCACTTCAAGGGATCTGAAATCATGAACCACATCGATCGTGTCGCCGACCTGCGTGACTGGCGCCGCCGCGCCGGCCGGGTCGTTTTTGTGCCCACCAT
>CANNUR010000211.1 GCA_947523045.1 uncultured Prosthecobacter sp. | reverse complement strand
CTGCCGAGGAAATCCGCCGCTGCGTCGCCGATTCGACCCGTGCCAAGACCGAGATGATCGAGGCAAACCTGCGCCTGGTCATCTCCATCGCCAAGAAGTACACCAACCGCGGCCTTTCCTTCCTCGACCTCATCCAGGAGGGCAACATGGGCCTGATGCGGGCGGTCGAGAAATTCGAGTACCGCCGCGGCTACAAGTTCTCCACTTACGCCACCTGGTGGATCCGCCAGGCGATCACCCGCAGCATCGCCGATCAGGCGCGCACCATCCGCATCCCGGTGCACATGATCGAGACGATCAACAAGCTCATGCGCGTGCACAAGCAGCTCGTCCAGGAGCTTGGCCGCGACCCAACGCCCGACGAGATCGCCGAAGAGATCCATCTGCCGGTCGAGCGCGTCAACGCCGTGCTGCGCATGGCCCAGCAGCCGGTGTCCATGCAGACCAAGGTCGGCGACGTCGAGGGCGACACCGAGTTCGGCGATTTCATCGAGGACAAGGAGGCGCGCGACCCGATGGAGCTCACCGCCAAGAATCTGCTGCGCGACAAGCTCAAGGACGTACTCGACACCCTCAGCCCGCGCGAACGCGAGGTGCTGGAGCAGCGCTTCGGCCTGCTCGACGGCGCCGGACGCACGCTCGAGGAGGTCGGCCGCCAGTTCCAGGTCACCCGCGAGCGCATCCGCCAGATCGAGGCCAAGGCCCTGCGCAAGCTGCGTCACCCGACGCGCATCCGCAAGCTGGGCGGTTTCTACGGCGGTTCCTGAGCGGAATTGCAGCCTCGGCGCCTGAAAGAGCGGCCCTCGCCGGACTGTTTTTCGTTGCCTCACTTGTCCGCCGCCCGTAATGCTGCGGTCCCCCCATTCCACCCCCGCCATGTCCGCCATTCCCCACCTCCCCGCGCTGCGCAAAGGCCGTCCCTACGAGTCGCTCGACAAGGTCCAGGTCAAGGACCACAAGACCGGTGAAATCTGCGCGGAGGTCAGCCAAGTCAATGCCGGGATCGTGCGCAAGGACCTGGCCCGCATCGCCGAGGCGCGCAAGGCCCTGAAAAAATTCACGGTCGAGGAACTCATCGCCATCACCGCCAAGGCCGGCGATCTCTTCCTCAACGGCACCCTGCCGCTCGGCGACAAGGGCCACACCCAGAGCCCGCAGGAGTACATCGCCACCCTGTCGCGCACCAGCGGCCTGCCGCACATCATGGTCAAGCGCAACATGGCCAAGATCCATTACGCGATGACGCACATGCACGTCATCCTCAACGGCCTGTCGCGCGGCCTCGACATGTCGGTCATCGACCGCGGCTTCGGCGAGCAGGCCGGCTGCCCGGTGGCCTACTTTCCGACCACCGACGCCCTCGGCCTGGTCATGCCCAGCAACTCGCCGGCGGTCAACTCACTCTGGCTGCCGTCGATCGCCCTGAAGATCCCGGTGGTCATCAAGCCCGGCCGCGAAGAGCCGTGGACGCCCTTCCGCCTGATCCAGGCCTTCATCGCCGCCGGCGCCCCCGCCGAGGCCTTCGGCTTCTACCCGACCGATCACGAGGGCAGCGGCGAGGTCGTCAAGCTCTGCGGCCGCAACCTGGTCTTCGGCGACGTCAACATCGCCAAGATGTACGAAAACAACCCGCGCGTGCAGGTGCACGGCCCGGGCTGGAGCAAAATCATCATCGGCGAGGACAAGATCGAGAACTGGCCCGAGTACATCGACCTCATCGCCGGTTCGATCAGCGACAACGGCGGCCGTTCCTGCATCAATGCCAGCGCCGTGCTCGTGCCCAAGTACGGCCGCGAGATCGCCGAGGCCCTCGCCGCGAAGCTCGGCCCGGTCGCGCCGCTGCCGGGCGACGACGAGAACGCCCGCCTGTCCGGCTTCGCCAATCCAAAGATGGCCGAGTACATCGACGGCGCCATCGACAACGACCTCAAGACCCCGGGCGCCGAGGACGTCACCGCCAAGTTTCGCGACGGCCCGCGCAAGGTCGAGTTCCAGGGCGGCATCTACCTGCGCCCGACCATCATCCGCTGCGATTCCTGGGAGCACCCGCTCGCCAACCGCGAGTTCCTCTGCCCCTACGCCAGCGTCGTTGAAATGCCGCAGGCCGAGATGCTGTCGAAGATCGGTTACTCGCTCATCGTCACCGCCATCACCGCCGATGCGGACTTCACCGAAGCCCTGCTCGAGTGCCCGACCATCGACCGCCTCAACCTCGGCCCGATCAGCACGATGAAGATCAGCTGGGACCAGCCGCACGAGGGCAACATGTTCGAGTTCCTCTACAAGCGGCGCTCGATCGACCGCGCCTGAATCGCGCCGGAACCGCCGGGGCGGCCGCAGCATGGCCGCGCCCAGCCGCCGCTCCCACGCCATGATCCTTCCCGCCTTCGACCACCAGCCGCGCACCCGCCTGATCTTCGGCTCGGGCACCTTGGCCCAGATCGGCACGCTCGCCCGCGAGCTGGGCGGCAACCGCGTGCTCATCGTCAGTGACCCCGGCATCGTCAACACCGGCTACGTCACCCGCGCCATCACCTATCTCGTCGATGCCGGCCTGCAGGCCCGTGTCTTCGGCGATGTGCGCGAGAACCCGAGCACCGACGACGTCGCCCGCTGCGTCGAGGTCGCGCGCGAGTTCGACGCCGACCTGCTCGTCGGTCTCGGTGGCGGCAGCAGCATGGACACCGCCAAGGGCTGCAACTTCATCCTCACCAACGGCGGTCGCATGCAGGACTACTGGGGCACCGGCAAGGCCACCCAGCCGATGCTGCCGCTCATCGCCGTGCCCACCACCTCCGGCACCGGCAGCGAGTGCCAGAGCTACGCGCTCATCTCCGATGCCGAGACCCATGTCAAGATGGCCTGCGGCGATCCCAAGGCCGCGGCCGCGGTCGCCCTGCTCGATCCCGAGCTGACCGTCTCCCAGCCGGTGCGCGTCACCGTCTGCACCGGCATCGACGCCCTTTCGCACGCCCTGGAAACCGCCGTCACCGCCAAGCGCAACGCCTACTCCGCGGTGTTCTCGCGCGAGTCCTTCCGCCTCTGCCACGAGGGCTTCAGCCGCGTCCTGCGCGAGCCCGAAGACGTCGCCGCGCGCGGCATGATGCTGCTCGGCGCCGCCTACGCCGGCATCGCCATTGAAAACTCCATGCTCGGCGCCGCGCACTCCTGCGCGAACCCCCTGACCGCCTACTTCAACGTCGTGCACGGCGAGGCGGTCGGTGTCATGCTGCCCCACATCATCCGCTTCAACGCCGCCCTGCCCGAGATCGCCTCGATCTACGCCGGCTACTTCGAGGGCGACCTCGCCGACCGCGTCAGCGAGCTGCTCTGGGAGGCGAAGATGCCGCGCCGGATCCGCGAGTATGGCGTCACCGAGGCCGACCTGCCCAAGCTGGCCGCCCTCGCCGCCAAGCAGTGGACCGCGCAGTTCAATCCGCGCCCGGTCAGCGAGGCCGACTTCGTCGAGCTGTATCGCGCCGCGCTCTGAGCCGTCGCGGCTCAGGCATAAAGCAGGTGACGCTGGCGCGCCGAGCGGAAGCTGTTCACCGAACTGCCCCAGCCGGCGATCAGCCGTTCCACCGAACCGCCCGCGCGCAGGGTTTGATACAGGCGCTCGCTGCCATAGACCTTGTTGAACAGGCTCAGCTTGTCGCCACTCACCCGCGCCAGCACACGTCCGCCGGAGAGCCGCTGCAGCGCCGCCAGCAGGCGCACATCGAGCGCCGTCAGATCCGCCTGCGCGCGCGGATGGATGCTCAGGCGCACACCGCCGAAGCTGCCCTTCGTGTAGGGCGAGAAACCGACGCCCGGGGCGGGAAACTCGCGGCAGGCGGCGAGCATGGACTGCGGATTGACACCGGTCGCGCCGGCATAGCCAAAGGGGTTCTCCGTGCCGATGCCAATGTCCACCGACGACGCACCTCCGAGGATGCCGGTGGCGACATAATAAAACGGCGAGGTCGCGTGCGGGATGTTGGGCGACGTGCGATACCAGCGCAGGCCGGTGTCCTGCCAGACCATCGCGCGGTTCCAGCCCTGCATGCGCACCACATTCAGGCGCGGGCTGGCGGCGATCCAGCGATGCGCGGCGGTCATCATCGCCAGCTCACCCGTGGTCATGCCGTGCACGTAGGGCACCGGCAGTTGACCGACAAACGACTTCCACTGCGGATCGAGCGGCGGGCCCTCGACGCGCAGGCCCCCCATCGGGTTCGGTCGATCGAGCACAATGAAATCCTTGCCGCACTCCGCCGCCGCCTCCATCGCCACCGCCATCGTGCTGATGTAGGTGTAGCTGCGGCAGCCGATGTCCTGCAGGTCAAAGACCAGCACATCGATGGGCGCCAGCATCTGCGGCGTCGGCTTGCGGGTCGGGCCATAGAGCGAATACACCGTCAGTCCCGTCACACCGTCGCGGCGCGTGCTGACATGGATGCCCGCGCCGATGCTGCCGTCGATGCCGTGCTCCGGCGCATACAGCGCGGTGAGCGAGGGACCCAGCGCACGCTTCATCGCCACCCGTGTCATCTCACCGCGGCCGGTCATGCTCGTGTGATTGGTGATCAGGCCGACCCGACGTCCGCGCAGCAGGTCAAAGTTGCGCGAGGCCAGCACATCGATGCCGAGTCGGAACGGCCCGCCCTGCGGGGCAGTGGCCTGCGGCGCCGGCAGGGTTTGGCAGCCGCTCAGCGCGGCGGCCCCGGAGGAAAGCAGGAAGGAGCGACGAGATAGCATGGCGCCGGACAGACGACGCGCCCCGCCCATGGGTCAACCAAAACCGCCGCCACCGTCCGCCTCCGTTCTGGGGGGATGCAGGGCACGCGCCGCACCGGGCGATGTTGCGCGGCAGGCTGCCAAATCAAAACTCGCCGCGGAACACGCAGCGTGCCGCCGGCGTCTCGTGGATGGTGATCTCGCACAGACCGGGCAGTTGCGGCGCCAGCTTGCGCCAGAGCCAGGCGGCCATGTTCTCGATCGTCGGATTCTCCAGTCCCTCGATCTCGTTCAGGTAGCCGTGGTCGAGCTGATCGAGCAGCGGCTTCATCGCCCGCGAGATCTCGGCATGGTCATAGACCCAGCCAATGTGCGGATCCACCTCGCCCTCGATGGTGATCTCCACCTTGAAGCTGTGGCCATGCATCTTCGTGCACTTGTGGGTGCTCGGCAGGTTGGGCAGCGTTTGGGCGGCCTCGAAGCGGAAGTCTTTGATGATGCGGCAGCGCATGGGGAAGGGCCCACCCTTACCGCCACCGCCCGCCGCGGTCAATCGCCGGAAAGAAGCAGGGCTGCGCCCGTCAGGGCTTACGCATGAAGAGCCCCGAGGAGGTGGAGTCTGAAAGAGGGGTCGAGGGCGGCGCGGCGGCGTTGGCGGCGCAGGGAGAGTTTACTGGGCATGTCACGCAGCACCTTCATGACCAACTCGCGCAGGATGGAGAAGTTGTGAGCTGCGGTGCG
>CANNUR010000210.1 GCA_947523045.1 uncultured Prosthecobacter sp. | reverse complement strand
GCGTCGCGCACCTCGGTGTCGATGAGCACCGTGGTGAAGGCGGGATGGCTGCCGTAGGTTCTTGCCAAGCTGCGGCCGACGTTTTCAAAGAAGGGCGGAAACTCCGGCAGCGAGGCGCAGATGTCGTGGCGGGCGAAGGGTTGGCCATCGCGACCGAGGCGATGGAATTCCGGCCGGTTCTCGAACAGGCGCGAGGGGGCCACGCTGGCGACCACCCCCAGCCCGGCAGCCAGGGCCTCGTCGAGACCGGCGCGCTGACGCGCGATGAACTCGGCATCGCCGGGCGGCACATCCTTCTTCTGCGTCCAGATCTCGCCGAGCTGGGTGCCGAGGCCGATGAAATGGGTGAAACCGAGATCCTTGAGGCGCGGGATCTCCTCGGCGTTGGCGCCCCACATGACCACCGGCATGCGCCCAGCCGGCAGGCGGGCAACAAGGCGAAACTCTCGGGTGCGTTCGCTGGTGGCACCACCGGCACTCAGCGTGGCGCGCAGCGGATAGCTGCCGGGCTTGAGAGCGGTGTTGACCGTGTAGCGCGCCGTGTGCACCGCACCGGGCGCCAGATCCGGCAGCTGGAAGGTCTCGGTTTTGCCACCGAACTCGACCTGCAGTTGCGCGCCCTGCAGCGTTTCGCGGCGCAGGTTGGTGCAGAGGATCGACACCGCCTCCGTGCGCTCGAGGCGCTGCCAGACCGTGCGCGTGGATTCGATCGCCAGCTCGACCGGCTCAAACTTCAACGCGCCCTCGCACAGGCGCACCTCATCGATGCGGCCGGGAAAGCCGGCGTAACTGCTGCCACCGCGGTCGCCAAGGAAGAGGCCGCGCCGGCCGGGCACGACCACGCCAAGACCGGGCTTGGTCACCCGGCTGTGGGTGGAGCCATCAAGATAAAAAGTCACCGTGCCGGCAGCATCGTAGGTGAAAGCGAGGTGATGCCACTCGCCGGCCGGCAGGCGCAGCGGCTCAGAATAAAACGACTCCGAGTGACTGCCAAAACCGAGCGTCACCAGCAGGCGGCGCAAGCCGGCCTTGTCGGCCTCGGTGAGCTGCCAGGCATAGTCGGTGGGATTGTCGGGCACGTACTTTTTGTCGACCAGGTAGCAGCGCGCGCCCTTGTCGAACTCGGGCTTGGGCTGCACCCACATCTCAAGCGTGAAGGCCCCTTGGGGCGAAAGCCGGCCGGCGGCCGTCACCCGCGCCTGATGCGGTTTGTCGGCCACCGGCATGCCCTCAAAGGACTCCAGAGCGCCGCCGAAGCGGCCTTCCGCGACGGTGACCGCGCCGTTGAGGCCGAGGTGATTGCCCTTGCCGGAGCGGTCCTGCTGTGCCGCGCCCGCATCAAAGCTCCAGCAGCCGAGCACGTGCGGACCGGTGGCATCGGTGCCGGTGTAGCCGGTCTGCCAGGTTTCCTGGAGCGGGGCGGCGGCGAGGGCGGGAGCGAGCAGCAGGCAGGGAAAAAGGCGCATGATCGGGCGGAGATATACCCCGCCGGCGAGGCCGATGTTGCGCCGGGACCGCGTGGCCCGCCTTGCAACCCGGGCCGGACTGGGCACGTTACCCTCCCCAGCCATGTCGACCCCCAAGTACACGAATGCCCTCGCGAAGGAGAAATCGCCCTACCTCCTGCAGCACGCGCACAACCCGGTGAACTGGCTGCCCTGGGGCGACGAGGCGGTGGCCAAGGCCAAGGCCGAGGACAAGCCCATCTTCCTGTCGAGCGGCTACTCGACCTGCCACTGGTGCCATGTCATGGAGCGCGAGTCCTTCGAGAACGAAGAGATCGCCGCCTTCATCAACGCCCACTTCGTGCCGGTGAAGCTCGATCGCGAGGAGCGGCCGGACGTCGACCTCACCTACATGACCTACGTGCAGGCCGCGAGCGGCGGCGGCGGCTGGCCGATGAACGTCTTTCTGACTCCGGAATTGAAGCCTTTCTTTGGCGGCACCTACTTCCCGCCGGAGAACACCCAGGGCCGCATCGGCTTTCTCAACCTGCTCAAGGAACTGCACAAGGCCTGGACCGAGGACCGGGAAAAAGTGCTGGCCGGCGCCGAGCGCTCGGTGAGCAAGCTGCAGGAATTTCTCGACGGCGAGGCCGCCGCCAAGGAGGTGAAGACCGACGCCGTGGTGCAGAAGGCCTACGACGATCTCGCCAGCAGCTACGACTACCATGAGGGCGGCTTCAGCGGCGCGCCCAAGTTCCCGCGCTCGACCTCGATCAACCTGCTGCTGCGCATCCACCTTGCCTGGGCGAAGGAGGAGACGCGGCGCAGCGAGTCGGAGTGGGCCGGCGAGATGTGCGCGCGCACGCTTCGCGCCATGGCCAACGGCGGCATCTGGGATCACGTCGGCGGTGGGTTCCATCGCTACAGCGTCGATGGCTACTGGCATATCCCGCACTACGAAAAGATGCTGTACGACCAGGGCCAGCTGCTCTGGGCCTATGCCGAAGGGCACCTGGTCACCGGCTCGGCCTTCCTGGCCGGCGTAGCGCGTGAGATCGCCGCCTATGCCGCGCGCGACCTGCGCCATGCCGAGGGCGGCTTCTACTCCGCGGAGGATGCCGACAGCCTGCGGGCGGAGGACAACGAGCACAAGCATGAGGGTGCCTTTTACGTGTGGAAGGCGGCGGAGATCGATGAATTGCTCGGCCGCGAGCGCGGCAGCGTTTTCCGTTACGCCTATGGTGCCCGCCGCGATGGCAATGCCCGGCCGGAGAGCGACCCGCAGGGCGAACTCGCCGGCTTGAACACCCTGTTCAAGGCCTTCTCGGCGAAGAAGACCGCGGAGTTTTTCAAGAAGCCGGTCGAGGAGGTTCAGGAGATCCTCGCCGACGGCCTCAAGGTGCTGTTTGAAGCCCGCGCCAAGCGGCCGCGACCGCACCTCGACGACAAGGTCATCACCGCCTGGAACGGCCTGATGATTTCCGGCCTGGCTCGGGCCGGCGCGGCGCTGGGCGATGCCGGCCTGCTCGATCTGGCCACCGGTGCGGCAGGTTTCATTCACGACCAACTCTGCGCCGAACCCGGCAAGGGCCTGCACCGCAGCTGGCGCGAGGGCGAACGCGGCCCGCGTGGCTTCGCCACCGATTACGCCTGCCTGATCCATGGCCTGCTCGACCTCTACCAGGCCGGCTTCGACGGTCGCTGGCTGCGCTGGGCCGCCGCCCTGCAGGAAGAGATGGATGGACTCTTCCTCGACCGCGAACGCGGCGGTTACTACAGCGTCCACACCGACATGGCCCACTCGGTTCTGCGCATCAAGGAGGACTACGACGGCGCCGAACCTTCGCCGAATTCCCTCGCCGCCCTCAACCTGGCCCGCCTTGCCGCCATGCTCGACCGCCCGGCCTGGCAGGAGCAGGCGGCTCGCATTGTCGCCCTCTTCAGCGCGACACTCGAAAGCGCGCCCTCGTCGGTACCGGTGCTGGTCATGGCCGCGGACTTCCTCGAGCGCGGCAAGCAGCAGATCGTGCTGGCGGGCGACAAGGCCAGCCCGGCCTTCCGCGCCCTCGCCGAGGTGGTGCACCGTCGCCTGCTGCCGAACGCCGTCCTGCTGCACGCCGACGGCGCTGAGCACCAGGCCTGGCTCGGCACGCAGAACGCCGCGCTGGCGGAGATGAAACCGGTCGGCGGCGCACCCGCCGCTTATGTCTGCCAGAACTACACCTGCCAGGCGCCGGTGACCGGGCCCGGGGAACTGGCCAAACTGCTGGCCTAAGCCCTTCCGAGCGGCCTGGCCGCCCTCCATGCGCTACTCCCTGCTCATGCATCTGGTCACCCTGGCCTGGGGTCTGACCGCCATCCTCGGCAAACTTGTGAGCCTGCCGGCCGCCGACCTCGTGCTCTGGCGCACCCTGCTCGCGGTCGCCGGCTTTGCCCTGCTCGCACGCGCCCTGCGCGCGCCGCTGCGACTGCCGGGGCCGGATGCCCGCCACCTGCTCGGTCTTGGCGCCCTGCTCGGCCTGCATTGGGTGGCGTTCTTCGCCTCGGCGCGGGTCGCCACCGCCTCGGTCAGCCTCGCCGCCCTGCCCACCGCCATGCTCTGGTGCTCGCTGCTCGAACCCTGGATCAATGGCAGCCGGCGCTGGCGACCGCTGGAGCTCGTCGTCGGCGTCATTGTCGTCGGCGCAGTCTGGCTGATCTACGAGGTCGAGTTCCGCCACTGGCAGGGCCTGACACTCGGCCTGCTCGCCGCCCTGCTCGCCGCCCTCTTCATCGTCTTCAGCAAGCAGGTCGCTGCGCGGCGTCACTACGCTGTCATTGGTGCCTGGCAGATGCTCGGCGCGCTGATCGTGACCCTGGCCACCCTGCCCTTTGCCGGGGCGGCGCCCGCCTGGCCAAGCGCCAGCGACTGGCCCTGGCTGCTTGTGCTGTCCGGGATCTGCACCGTCGGTGCCTACGCCGGCTACATGATCGTGCTGCGCCACCTCGATGTCTTCAGTGTCAACGTCATCTACAACCTCGAACCGGTCTACGGCATCCTGCTCGCCATGCTCGTGTTCGGGGCCGAGGAAAAGATGACCGGCGGTTTCTACCTCGGCGCCTCGCTGATCACCGGCAGCGTCCTGCTCGTGCCCTGGCTGCGAAGAAAGGGGCTTGCCAGGCCGTAAGCCTGCCATGCCCACCGCCACCCGCCGCGCCTTCCTGGCGACCAGCCTGTCCGCCGCCGCCTCGACTTTCGCCCAGACAGGCGCCGTCGAGCCGATCATCGATATCCATCAGCACACAAACTACCGCGGCCGCGACGACGCCCACCTGATCGCCCATCAGAAGGCCATGGGCGTCACCACCACCCTGCTGCTGCCCGCCGGCACGCCCCTGCAAACGCCGTCGACCCACAACGGCAAATCGAATGGTCTCGCCGCCGGCTGCGGCACCACCGAGACCTGCCGGCGCCTCGCCCAGGAACATCCCGACCGCTTCCTCTGGGGCGTCAACGAGGTCACGGATCACGCGGGGGCGGCAACCGAGATCGAGAAGTGGCTCAAGCTCGGCGCCCGCCTGATTGCCGAACAAAAGTTTCATGTCGAATGCGACTCGGCACCAAGCCAGCGCCTGTATGCCCTCGCCGCCGACTACGGCGTGCCAATCCTGCTGCACTTCCAGCACGACACCTACAACCTCGGCTACGAACGCTTCCACACGATGCTGGCGAAGTTTCCCAAGACGAACTTCATCGGCCATGCCCAGACCTTCTGGGGCAACATCGACCTCAAGCACGAGCCGAAGAACCTCTATCCCAAGGGCCCGGTCACGCCCGGCGGCCTGACCGACCGCTACCTGGCCGATTATCCCAACCTGTTCGCCGACATGTCGGCCGGCTCCGGCCTCAATGCCCTGACCCGCGATGAGGCGCACACGACCGCCTTCTTTGAGCGTCACCAGGACAAGATCCTCTATGGCAGCGACTGCAACGACCACCTCGGCCGCGGCCCCGGCTGCCAGGGCGCGCAAACGATCGCCATGATCCGCAAGCT
>CANNUR010000209.1 GCA_947523045.1 uncultured Prosthecobacter sp. | reverse complement strand
CACCGCCGCACCCTTCTCGTGGTGGCTGAGCAGGAAGGCGGTGACTTCAACGACGCGCTGGATGCCGAGCTGCGGTTCCCAGGGCGGCATGCCCTTGGTGAGGTCGGGCGCGCCCTTGCGGATGATGTTGAGAATCTGGGTCGGGCTGCCGCCGTGCTTCCACTCCTTGTCGCTAAGCGGCAGACCGGGCAGCTTGGCCCCGCCGAGGTGGGCGCTGAGGTCGGGTGCATGGCAGGCGACGCAGGTCGTGCTGTAGGTCGCCTTGCCGGCCTCGACGACCTTGGCATCCTTGGACATCTCCCACAGCTTGTCGTCGTCGAGCGACGCCAGCTCTTGGTTGCGGTGTTCCTCGACGGCGGCAATGGCCTTGTCGATCTGTTCGACGTCGGAATCGCCGCGGCCGAGCTGGTAGTAGGCGACCCAGGCAATGACGAACCAGACCATGGTGATGTACCAGGTGAACAGCCACCAGTTCGGCAGCTTCTGATCGTATTCCTGAATGCCGTCGTAGACGTGCTCGCGCAGAACGGGACCGTTGTCGGGATTGGGGTTGGCGGACATGGCTTGAAAAGGCTTGGTCTCTCTTCGCTCTCAGCTCTCGGCTTCCTCCTCCAGCGGCAGGCGCGCCATCTGGTCGGCACGCTCCCGGCGCAGGGTCAGGGCGCGCACGACAAAGGACAGGAAGACCAGGGCCGTGACACCGAAGGCGAGGTAGGGCACCCACTCGGCCCAGTTTTCATAGAGGACGCGCTTGTACATGGACGGAAAAGATCAGGGGTTCTGGCTGACGGTCTTGCGATGGCTGTCGGGCAGGGCCGGCTGTAGCGGGAAGGGCACGCCCTGCGGGCTGAGCTTCTGCTCGACCTCGGGGGTGTCGTACTTGCCGAGCTTCTGCAGGTAGGCGATGAGGGCGACAATCTGGGTGTCGGGCGCGGCCACCTTGCCCTGGGCCTTGAGTTCCTCGGCGATCTTCACCGCCTGCTCGAGCGCCTGCATCTTGATCTCGTCGGCGGTCATCGCCGGGTAGGGCACGCCGAGACGGGTCATGACGGCGACCTTTTTCGGCAGGGTCTTCTGGTCGAACTTGTCGGTGAACAGGTGCGGGTAGGCGGGCATGTTCGAGCCGACCGAGGTCGAGCGCGGCTCCATCATGTGGTCGTAATGCCAGCTGTGCGGGTACTTGTCGCCAAGACGGGCAAGGTCGGGGCCGGTGCGCTTGGAGCCCCACTGGAAGGGATGGTCGTAGATGCTTTCGCCCAGGCGCGAGTAGTCGCCATAGCGCAGCACGTCGGGCAGCATCGTGCGGATCATCTGGCTGTGGCAGTTGTAGCAGCCCTCGCTGACGTAGATGTCGCGGCCGGCGAGCTCAAGCGGGGTGTAGAGCTGCTGGATGCGGTCCTCGACGTTTTTGGCGCGGTTGACGGTGACGGTCGGGATGATCTGGATCAGGCCGCCTAGGGCAACGGCGACAAAAGTCAGCACGGTGAAGGGCAGCCAGTTGTTAAGCAGGCTGTCGTACCAGTTCGACCAGCGGCTGTGCGACTCGCGGAATTTCTTCACGGCGATGACGCTGAAGACACCGGCGCAGAGCAGCGCGGCGACGTCGGCCCCGGGCGGCAGGAAGATCCAGGCGAGCACCAGGAACATGCCGGCGCAGAAATAGGTGACCGGGTCGTTGAGGAAGGTGTCCTTCATGCCCATCGTGTCCTTGGCGCCGCGCTCGATAACGGCGACCTCGCGCGATTCCTCGACGGCCTTGCCCTTGCGCATGGTCAGCCAGAGGTTGACCGCCATGAGCAGGAAACCGGCGAGATAGAGGCTGCCGCCGATGATGCGGAAACCCATCATGGCGCGGATCGAGGTGAGGGTCTCGATGAAGTTCGGGTACACCAGGGCCGTGCCCTGGGCATTGGTGGCGTTGAGCATCAGGCCCTGCATGATGCCGGACACCCACATCGAGGCGACGTAGAGCAGGATGCCGATGGTGGCGAGCCAGAAGTGGAAATTCGCCCAGGCCACCGAATGCAGGCGCGCGCCGTACAGCTTTGGCGTCAGCCAGTAGAACAGGCCCGCGGCCATGAGGCCGTTCCAGCCGAGCGCGCCGGCGTGCACGTGGCCGATGGTCCAGTCGGAGTAGTGCGACAGGGCATTGACTGCGCGGATCGACAGCAGCGGCCCCTCGAAGGTGGCCATGCCGTAGAAGGTGATGGCGGCGATGTAGAATTTCACCACCGGGTCGGTGCGCAGCTTGTCCCAGGCGCCGCGCAGGGTGAGCAGGCCGTTGAGCATGCCGCCCCAGCTCGGTGCCCAGAGCATCAGGCTGAAGAACATGCCGAGCATCTGCAGCCACTTCGGCAGGGCGGTGTTGAGCAGGTGGTGCGGGCCGGCCCAGATGTAGATGAACACCAGCGACCAGAAGTGGACGATGGACAGCCGGTAGGAGTAGACCGGACGCTCGACCGCCTTCGGCAGGAAGTAGTACATGATGCCGAGGATCGGCGTCGTCAGGAAGAAGGCGACTGCGTTGTGGCCATACCACCACTGGACGAGGGCGTTCTGCACGCCGGCGAAGACCGTGTAGCTGTGGGTCCAGGAGGTCGGGATCGACAGGTGATTGACGATGTACAGCATCGCCACGGTGATGATGGTGGCGATGTAGAACCAGAGGGCCACGTAGAGCGAGGGCTCATTGCGCTTCGCCAGGGTCCAGAAGAAGTTCACCGCAAACACCACCCAGATCAGGGCGACGGCGACATTGATCGGCCAGATCAGCTCGGCGTACTCCTGGCCGCGGGTCAGGCCGAGCGGCAGGGACACGGCCGCAGCGACGATGATGAGCTGCCAGCCCCAGAAGTGGACGTTGCTGAGGAAGTCCGAAGCCATGCGCGCCTTGCACAGGCGCTGGGTGGAGTAGTAGATGCCGGCGAACATCATGTTGCCGACAAAGGCAAAGATGACCGCGTTGGTGTGTAGCGGGCGCAGGCGGCCGAAGGACAGCCAGGAGGCGAGGTTGAGCTCGTGGAAGTTGAGCTGCAGGGCGATGAACACGCCCGCCAGCATGCCGACCGCACCCCAGATGATGGAGGCGATCATGAAGCGGCGGACGGAACGGTCGTCGAAGGTGACGGTGGTCTTGGCGGCGGAGGCGGAGGTCATGACAGGGTGGGAGGAGGTCGGCTCAGCGACGGTTGGCATCGGCGCCAGGATCGGTGTCGAGGGGAAGCAGGGCCATCTGTTCGACGGATCGTCGCTGGCGCTGCGAGCGCTCGGCGAAGAACAGCACCGCAAAGAGCACGGCAAAGGCCAAACTCATGAAAATGGTGACGGCGAAAACCTCCATAGTGCCGCCAATCATGCCCCGGGTTCCGGCCAAAGCAATCCCCCCCTTGCTTTAGGCTGCTCGAATCTTGCTTTCGCGATCAAAAAACGCTGCGCATCGCCAATGCCGCGGCGTTATTCTCCCCTTCCCATGATCCGCCCGCTCGCGTTCCTGCTCGCCACCGCCTCCGTCGTCCTGGCCGACGGCCCCAAGGACAATCTCGCCGACAATGTCCGGCCGATCCCGCCGCCCGGGATCGAGGTGCCGGCCGCTGAGGCCGAGGCCCTGCAGGCGGAACTCGCCAAGCTGCGCGCCGCCATCGACGCCGCCGCCAAGGCCCAGGCGAAAAACCCGCGCCTCGCCGACCTGCTGCCCGATGTCGAAATCCATCACAAGGCGGTCGACTGGGCCCTGCGCTACGGCGAGGTCCACAAAGCCGCGGAACTGAAAAGCGCGCGCGAGGTGCTCGCCGAGGGCCTCGAACGCGCCGCCCAGCTCAAGGAGGGCCGCGCGCCCTGGACCACCCAGAAGGGTCTCGTCGTGCGCGGTTACCGCTCGAAGATCGACGGCTCGGTGCAGCCGTACGGCATGGTCATTCCCGAGAGCTACAGCGGTACGCCCGCCCGCCTGGATGTCTGGTGCCACGGCCGCGGCGAAACCCTCAGCGAG
Organism: uncultured Prosthecobacter sp.; assembly: GCA_947523045.1. Classification (GTDB taxonomy): domain Bacteria; phylum Verrucomicrobiota; class Verrucomicrobiia; order Verrucomicrobiales; family Verrucomicrobiaceae; genus Prosthecobacter. Next base: position 1,517 of record CANNUR010000209.1, on the reverse strand, counting down.
CTGGCCTTCCTCGACCAGCGCCGCAAGCAAACCGGCCAAATCGCCCCGGCCGGCGCCCTCGTCCTGCACCCCTACGGCCGCTACTGCTGCGCCAACAAGCTCGCCGGCGAGATCGACCTGCTCGAAGCCCTCGATCATGCCGGCAAGTTTTATGCGATCGACGAGGATCGCGTTGTGATGCGCGGCTTCAGCATGGGCGGCGCCGCCGCCTGGCAGTTTGCCGTCCACTACGCCGACCGCTGGTGCGCCGCCAACCCCGGCGCCGGTTTCTCGGAGACACCGGAGTTTTTGAATGTCTTCCAGACCGAGGACGTCTCGTCCGTGCCCTGGTACCAGCAGACCCTGTGGAAGTGGTACAACGCCACCGACAGCGCCCTCAACCTCTTCCACTGCCCGACGGTCGCCTACAGCGGCGAACTCGACCGCCAGAAGCAGGCGGCCGACATCATGGAAAAGCACCTGCGCGCGGAGGGCATCGACCTGGTCCACCTCATCGGCCCGCAGACCGCCCACAAGATCCATCCGGATTCGCTCGTCGAGATCGAGCGCCGCCTCGCCGACATCACCGCGGTCGGCCGCGAGCGCACGCCGCGCGAGGTCCACTTCGCCACCTGGTTCCTGCGCTACCACCGCATGCACTGGGTGCAGCTCGACGCCCTTGACCAGCAGTGGCAGCGCACCCGCGTGCACGCCGAGATCACCGGTCCGGCCGAGGTGACGGTGAAAACCCAGAACGTCGCCGCCCTCACCCTCGACATGGCGCCCGGCCACTGCCCGCTGAGCGTGCGCGCAGCGCCGGCGGTCGTCATCGACGGCAGCCGCCTCGAAGTCACCCGACCGAAATCCGACCGCTCCTGGCGCGTGCACCTGCGCCGCAGCAACGGCAAGTGGCAGCAGGCCCTGCACGCCCATGAAGCCGGCGTGCTGGCGAAAAAGCACGGCCTGTCCGGCCCGATCGACGACGCCTTCCTCGACCGCTTCGTGTTTGTCCGTCCGACCGGCCAGCCGCTCCATGAAAAAACCGGCGCCTGGGCCACAGCGGAACTCGAGCGCGCGATCTTCGAGTGGCGCCGTCAATTCCGCGGCGACGCCCCGGTGAAGGCCGACACCGAGATCGACGACGCCGACCTCGCCTCCAGCCACCTCGTGCTCTGGGGCGATCCGCAGAGCAATGCCGTGCTGAAGAAGATCCTCGCCAAGCTGCCCATCGAGTGGACCGCGGAAAAGCTGGTCGCCAACGGCAAAACCTACGAAACCGCCAGTCACGCGCCCGTGCTGGTCTTCCCCAACCCGCTCAACCCGGAGAAGTACGTGGTGATCAACAGCGGCTTCACCTACCGCGAGTACGACTACCTCAACAACGCCCGGCAGGTGCCCAAGCTGCCCGACTGGGCGGTGATCGACGTGTCCAAACCGAAGACCAGCCAGGCGCCTGGCGGCATCGCCGACGCCGGCTTCTTCGATGAGGCATGGCAGTGGCGGAAGGGCGACGGACGCTAACCGCCGCCATCCAGGCG
>CANNUR010000208.1 GCA_947523045.1 uncultured Prosthecobacter sp. | reverse complement strand
GCGATGACACCGGTCACCAGCAAGAGCGGCACTCGCTACGAGATGAGCCTCAACTTCGTCCTCGGCGGCGCCTTCAGCGCGGATCTGACCGCCGACGCCGCGCCGCTGGCCGCAACGGAGGACGGCCGCCGCCTGTACACGCCGGCCAAGGGCGATGTCATCACCTTTGCCGGGGCGCACACCCTCATCCTGGACGCCTTGCCCAGTGGCACGCCGGGCGGCTCAGGCTATGGCCTGGCCACCATCGACAGCAAGGCCTTGATGAAACTGGCCGGTCGCCTCGGCGATGGCACGACCTACACTGCCACGCTGATGCCCGACGAACAGTCCGGCTACCGTATCTTCCTCCAGCCCTACAAACGCGCCAACAGCTACCTGGCCGGTCCGCTGGATCTGGAAGAGCACCCGACCCTGGAAGGCCGGCGCTACCTCAGCACCGAGGCCGCCGCCCTGCTCGACTGGGAGAAGGTCGGCACCACCAAGGACAAGTCTTACCGCGATGGCTTCGGCCCGGACAGCGTTCAGGTCACGCTCGATCCCTGGCTCAAGCCCGACAAGACGACCTCGCTGGCCAGCCTGCTCGATCTCCCGGCCGGAGGCGAGTTCATGGTCATCCATGGTGCCATCAACAGCGAGTCCGACTTCGATCTGCCGACCGATCTGCAGCTGGATGCCAAGAACAAGATCGTCGTCACCGCGCCGGTGACCGACCCGGTCAACATCACCAAGTGGACCGCCGCCCTGAACAGCGGCACCGGCTTGATCACGGGCAGCTTCCAGGTCACGGATGAAATCGAGGCTCCAACCGCGAAGAATCCGGACGCCACCAAGCGCATCACCCGCAAGGTCAGCTTCATCGGGGTGCTGCGCCAGCCGCACGGCACCAGCGGTCCCTTGGGCCGCGGCCACGTGCTGGTCCCAGCCCTGCCGACCGATGCGACCAACGAGATCCGCGCCGAAAACCTGGAGTTTGAGTGGTGAAGGGCGGGGCAGGCTAGTCCGACTGGTCCGACTAGTCAGACTGATCTGACGGGTCTGACGGGTCTGACGGGTCTGACGGGTCTGACGGGTCCGCCCCCCTAAACCTCAGTGCGCCTCCAGCCAGTTGCGGCCGGTGCCGGCCTCGACCTCGACCGGCACTTCGCCGAGCGGCAGGGCGTTGCGCATCTGCTCAAGGATGATGATGCGGGCCTGTTCGACCTCGGCTTCGGGCAGCTCGAAGAGCAGTTCGTCGTGCACCTGCAGCAGCATGCACGTCTGCAGGCCGGCGGCGCGCAGGGCGGCCTCGACACGGATCATGGCCAGCTTGATGATGTCGGCCGCGGTGCCCTGGATCGGCGTGTTCATCGCCACGCGCTCGGCGCCGCCGCGGACGGTGGCGTTGGCGCTGTCGAGATCGCGAATGAGCCGGCGCCGACCGGTCAGCGTCTCAACATAGCCGTGACGACGGGCGTCCTCGACAATTTGACGGGTGTAGCGCAGCACGCCGGGGAACTGCTCGAAGTAGCTGTCGATGATGCGGGCGGCTTCGCCACGCGGAATGCCGAGGCGCTGGGCCAGGCCGAAGGCGCTGATGCCGTAGATGATGCCGAAATTGACCATCTTCGCCGTGCGCCGCATCTCCGGCAGCACGCCGTCGAGTTCGACACCATAGACGCGCGCGGCGGTGGCCTGGTGAATGTCCTGGCCGTTGCGGAAGGCCTCGATCATCGCCGGGTCCTCGCTGAGGGCGGCCATGACGCGCAGTTCAACCTGCGAGTAATCGGCGCTGAGCAGGACCCAGCCCGGTTCCCCCGCCACGAAGGCCTTGCGGATCTCGCGGCCGTGATCGCTGCGGATCGGGATGTTCTGCAGGTTCGGATGGCTCGACGCCATGCGGCCGGTGGCGGCCATGAGCTGGTGGAAGGTCGTGTGGATGCGGCCGGTGGCCGGGTTGACCTCGCGCGGCAGGGTGTCGACGTAGGTGTTCTTGAGCTTGGTCACCTCGCGGTAGTCGAGGATGTCCTGGATGATCGGATGCGCGCCGGCGAGCGACTGCAGCACCTGCTCGTTGGTTTGATACTGGCCGGTGGCGGTCTTCTTTGGCTTGTCGAGCAGGCAAAGGCGCTCAAAGAGGATCTCGCCGAGCTGCTTTGGGCTGTTGAGGTTGAAGGGCGTGCCGGCAGCCGCCTGGATGCGGTCGTGCAGTTCGTTGGCGCGTTTCTCCAGCGTCAGGCCGATTTCGTGCAGCACGGCGACGTCGACCTTGACCCCGGCATGCTCCATGCGCGTCAGCACGGGCAGCAGCGGCGATTCGATCTCGTAAAACACCTGCTCGGCCCCCATGCCGGGCAACTGCGGGCGTAGTTTCCCGGCAAGCTGCCAGGTGACGTCGGCGTCCTCGGCCGCGTAGTCGACGACTTTCTGTGGCTCGGCTTCGGCGACATCGGCCATCGTCGCCTGGCTGAACAGGTCGTCCTTCTCCAGGCCGATGAGCGCACTCAGCGGCACCGGCGTGTAGCCGAGGCAGGTCTCGGCGAGGAAATCCATGCCATGGCGCTGCTCGGGCTCGAGCAGGGAATGGGCGAGCAGGGTATCGAAGAAGGGGCCGGCCACCTCGACGCCCTTGGCGAGCAGGACGGCGAGGTCGAACTTGAGGTTATGGCCGATCTTCTCGATGCCGGGGCGGGTCAGCAGCGGGCGAAATTCCTCGAGCACAGCCGCGGCTGCGGCGGCATCGCGCGGGAAAAACACGAACCAGCCCTCGTGCGCCTGCCAGGAGAAGGCAATGCCGACAATCGCCGTGCGATGCGGATCGAGCGAGGTCGTCTCCAGGTCGAAGCAGAAGGAGGCTTGGGCGGCGAGCTGGTCGATCAGCGCCTGTCGCTCTTCAGCGCTGCGCACGGCGTGGTAGGTGTGCTGGGTGTCGGCCAGGCTGCGGGTTGCCGGGGCACTCTGCCGGGCCACCTCGGCGGTATTGAAGAGGTCGCCCCCCTCGCCCCCCTCGGCCGCCGCCTCGCGGGCGAGTTGGCGACCGCGCCCCGCCTTGAAGTCGTCGCCATACAGGCGCTTGCCGAGGCTGTTGAACTCGAACTCGGTGAACAAGGCCTTCAGGGCCTCGTCGTCATGCCCGCGCACGGCGAGGTCGTCGAGCCCGACCTCGAGCGGTGCATCGTGCAGGATGATGGCGAGCTGTTTGGAGAGAAGGGCCTTGTCGGCGTGCTGCTCGACCTTCTCACGCTGCTTGCCCTTGAGCTGGGCGGCGTTGGCGAGCAGGTTCTCGACGCTGCCGAACTGGCGAATCAGGGCGGTGGCGGTCTTTTCGCCGAAGCCCGGAATGCCCGGGATGTTGTCGACCGCGTCACCCATCAGCGCCAGCACATCGACGACCTGCTCGGGGCGCTCGATGCCCCAGCGTTCGCAGACTTCGGCGACGCCGAGGATCTCGACGTCGGAGCCCTGGCGGCCGGGTTTGTAAATCTTCACGTGCTCGGAGACGAGCTGCCCGAAGTCCTTGTCCGGCGTCACCATGAAGGTCTCAAAACCCTCGCTCTCGGAGCGTTTGGCGAGGATGCCGATGATGTCGTCGGCTTCGTAGCCATCGCGGGTGATGAGCGGCAGCTGCATGGCCGCGCACAGGCGGTGGATCTGCGGGATGGCGGAGGCGATGTCCTCGGGCATTTCCTCGCGCTGGGCCTTGTACTCGGGGTAGAGTTCGTGGCGCGCGGTCGGCGCCGAGGTGTCGAGCACCACGGCGAGGTGGGTCGGCTGCTGATTGCGCAGGATGTCCAGCAGGGTGTTGGCGAAGCCATACAGGGCCGAGGTGTTGACGCCGTCGCTCGTGCGGATGGGATTCTTGATGAAGGCGAAGTGCGCGCGGTACAGCAGCGCCATGCCGTCGAGAAGGAAGAGGCGTTTGGACATCGGCGGGCAGGGTAGTGCGGGCGGCCCGCGGCGCAAGGGCGTGCAGGGGGGAGTGGAGAGTAGAGCGTTGTGAGGAGGGAGGAGGGGAAGCGCAGGTCCTGTGCGGCTCCGTAGGCTCGTTCGCCAGAACGAGGGATGGGGGAGAACGCGTCCCGCACTCCCAAGCCCCGCACTTTGGCGAGTGCGCCTACACTGCCGGACCCGGGCCAAGTGATTTTGCTTGGCGGCCGCTTGCCTTTCCGCTACATCGAAGCGCACCCCAACCCCGAACATCCATGCCCCACGTCACCACCAACGGAATCCAGATGTATTATGAAGAGCGCGGCAGCGGCGAACCGCTGGTCTGCATCATGGGCGTCACCGCCCCCGGCGGCGTCTGGGAGGCGCATGCGGCCGAGTGGTCGAAGCATTTCCGTTGCATCCTCGGCGACAACCGCGGCGTCGGCCAAACCGACAAGCCTGAAGGTCCCTACACCACGGCGATGATGGCCGATGACTACGCCGGCCTGATGGACGCGCTCGGCATCTCGCAGGCCCGCGTGGTCGGCTGCTCGCTCGGCTCGGTCATCGCCCAGCAGCTCGCCCTGCGCCACCCGCAGAAGGTCAAGAGCATGATCCTCATGTGCACCTGGGCGCGTCAGGACCGCTTCGGCCTCTACACCTGGCAGCACCTGATGAAGTGCAAGGCGACGATGCGTCCCGAGGACTTCATGCACTACGTGCAGATACTCATCTTCACCAAGCCCTGGTTCGACAACGACGACTGCTGGAACAACCTGCAGCAGGGCCTCAAGGACGCCGCCACCAATCCGGCGCCGCAGCCGGTCCACGCCATGGAGGCGCAGAGCGCCGCCGCCATCAGCCACAACACGATCTCCGAACTGAAGAACGTCAAGTGCCCGACCCTCGTCATCGGCGGCAAGAACGACACCTTCACCCCGCGCTGGATGAGCGAGGAGGTGGCGGCCGCCATTCCCGGCGCCGACCTCCACCTCTACGACGATGCCGGCCACGCCTTCCACTGGGAGTGCCTGGCCGACTTCAATCCGCGCACGACCGACTGGCTGCTCAAGCACTGAAAAGAGAGGCGCGTGGATACCCATGTCCGCCGCCTGGAGTCCTGCGGTCACGCCAAAGAGGGGAGCGTGGACACTCTTGTCCGCCTCCTCATTTTCGCGGCTTCGCCGCCCGTTGGATGAGGCGGAGAGGAGTCTCCGCGCTCCCCTCAATGGGCCGCGGCTCAGTGGTTGAAGACGAATTCCGCCGAGTTGATCAGTGCCCAGGCAAGGTCCTCGGCGGCCGTCTGGCGGGTCGCCCCGGGAGTGGCAAAGAAGCGCAGGGCTTCCTGCAGTTCCACGGCCTCGGGCAGACGGTTGTAAGCAGCCAGATAGATCTCGCTGACCAGCTTCGGCTCGGGTAGGTCCGACTTCACCAGCGCCGTGATGCGGCCCTTGTCGCTGGCCAGCTTCTTCTGCAGCGAGTCGGAATTCATGAGATGCAGGGCCTGCACGACGCTCGACTTGCGCTCGCGTTCGCAGGGGCATTCCTGACTGGCGTTGGGCCGGCCGAAAGCGTCGAGGAACTCGCTCGGCAGCTTGTGGTTCCAGGTCTGCAC
>CANNUR010000207.1 GCA_947523045.1 uncultured Prosthecobacter sp. | reverse complement strand
ACGCCGAGAACCGGCCGGCGGAAGCGACCGGCAGCACGACGGTGCGCGCCACCTGCCAGCGCGAGGCGCCGAGCGCCTCAGCGGCGGCGACCAGGTCACGCGGCACGTTGGCCAGGGCATCCTCGGCAAGGGTGAAAACCACCGGAATGACGGCGAAGCCCATCATGAAGCCGACCACCAGGCCGTTGCGCTGGTCGAAGGGCAGGCCGGTGGCCTGCGGCCACCACAGGCGGAAGTCGGCGACGCGTGCGCCATCGGGCAGGACAGCGACGCAGCAGGCGCGCTCAATCACCGGTCCAAGCTGCCAGGCGCCCCAGCCTGCCAGCAGCAGCAGCGGCGCCAGCAGCAGCGGCTCCCAGCCCTGCAGGCGCCTCAACACCCGCCCATGGGGCAGCAGTCGCCAGAGGGCCGCCGCCAGCAGCGCTGCCAGCGGCAGGGCCGCGAGCAGCAGCAGGGCCGAGGGCACCCGTGCCTCGATCAGCGGCGCCAGCCAGAGTGCGGCGACAAACCCAAGGACCACCGAAGGCAGCGAGGCCATGACCTCCATCGCCGGCTTGACTGCCGCGCGCAGACGAGGTCGCGCAAACTGCGCCGTGTAAAGAGCCGCCAGCAGGGCCACCGGCACCGCAAAGAGCATGGCGTAAAGCGTGCCCTTGAATGAACCGACGATGAGTGGCACCAGCGACAACTTGGGCTCGAAATCGTCCGAGCCACTGGTCGATTGCCAGGCGTGGGCGGGCCGGGCAAAGCCCTCATACCAGAGCTTGCCGAAAAAGGCGCGCAAACCGGCCTCAGGATGTGGATCATCGATCTGAAACAGGCGCACGATCCCGTCGGCAGTCACGGCTCCCAAATGCTCGCCGCGCGCATCGAGGATCAGCGAGGCCATGCCAGCTGCCAACGGCAGTTGCCGGCGCACGCTGGCCGTCGTTGCCTGGCAAAGCGCCAGACCTTCCGCACCGGCAATGACAAAACTGCGGCCAGCCGGCGAGGCCGCATAAGACTGCAATGGTCCCCCGAGCGGCTGCAGTTCGCGGGTCAGGCCAAACTCGCGCTGTCGCCCGCCTTCCGGCACAAACAGACTGTAGATCCTCACCCGGCCATGGTGGTCATGACAGACGAGACTGACCCCGCCGGCAAGAAATTCGATGCCCGCCAGTTCCGCATCCACAAAGGGTCGCCAAACCTGGCGCAACTGCCAGCCCTGCGGCGAAAAGTGCAGAAACAGCACCCGGCCATCGGTCGCTCGCACGGCAATGCCCTCTGCCAAAACCACGACCTGCTCCGGCACAGCCCCCTCGAGTCGCGCGGTCAAATCTTCGACGGATTCCGCCAGGGGCGTCCCCCCCCCCATCAGGCTGCGACGCTGACGCAGTACCAGCCCCTGCAGGCGGCGCCCCTGTGCAGTGTCAGCCAGAAGCGCGACCAGCCGACGTTCGCCAAAGCCCGCGTACGCGAGCTGGCGCACCCCGGCGGACGCACCGGGCAGGGTCGGCAGACGCTCCACCTCGACTCGGCCGCCGGCGCCGCCCGGCGGCAGCAGCGGTGTCAACAGGGCCAGGGCTCCGTCATCCAGCAGGGCGAGGAAGCCGCTGCCGTCGGGATTGCGCGTAAGGTGCCGCGGCCGCAGGTCTGCCGGCAGGGGCAGCAGCTGCTCGCGACCTTCGCGATCGCGAAAACGCAGCCCCCCCGCCGCGGCGTCGTGCCAGCCAACGCGATCGCCCTGACCATCGAGCCACAAGACGGCACCGGCCGGTGCGTGCACGGTCCCCAGCTGCTCCAGGCGCGCGCCGCGGAAGAGCGGGGCCACCTCGAGCAGAATGAAGATCAGCATGCCGAAGACCACGGCGATGACGGCGATGCCGCCAAAGACGATGAGCGCATGCATGAGGCGATCGGCGCGGCGCACCGAAGCAGACACGCGGAAGCGCGCGGGCAGGCCATCACCTTCCCTGCCGCCCGGGGTGGCGACCGCTTCCTCGGCTCGGCGTTGGGATGGCATGGCGACGTTCACAGGCGCCCTCGGCGCCGGCTGCATCAAAGGGGGCGACCGACGCTTTGCAACCGCGATTGCGCCAGCTTCCCCTTGCCCGCCGGCGTAGAAACGTGTACCTACCCCTTCCGAACCACCCCACCGACCCATGGCCCACACCCTCGCCCCCCTGCCCTACGACAAAGCGGCCCTCGAACCCCACATCGACGCCGCCACGATGGAGATCCACCACGGTCGTCATCACAACGCCTATGTGACCAACCTCAATGCCGCCCTCGCCGGCAAGGCCGACCTCGAGGCGCTCTCCATTGAGGACCTGTGCAAGAACCTCGCCAAAGTGCCTGCCGACATCCAAACGGCCGTGCGCAACAACGGCGGCGGTCACTACAACCACACACTGTTCTGGAACCTCATGGCCCCGAACGCCGGTGGCGCGCCGACCGGCAAACTCGCCGAGGCCATCAACGCCGCCTTCGGCAGCTTCGACACCTTCAAGGAAGCCTTCGCCAAGGCCGGTGTCACCCGCTTCGGCTCCGGCTGGGCCTGGCTGGTCGTCAAGGACGGCAAACTCGCCATCACCTCGACGCCGAATCAGGACAACCCGCTCATGGACGGCAGCGGCACGCCAATCCTCGGCTGCGACGTCTGGGAACACGCCTACTACCTCAAGTACCAGAACAAGCGCCCCGACTACATCGGTGCTTGGTGGAACGTGGTGAACTGGAACGCCGTCGCCGACCTCTACGCGAAGGCGCTCTGATCCCGCCCCTCCTCATCGCCGCCGGTGCCACAAGGCCCGGCGGCTTTTTGTTGGATCCCTTGCAAACGGCCCTTCACTCCAGCCGCACCTTGAGCAGGGGCGGCGTGTTGCGGGTGTTCTCCTTGCTGGCAAAGGCATGAGCCAGGCCGCTGGTCGCGGTCTCGTCGGTGACACGGATGACGATCAGGGTGAACAGGCCGTTGGTGTCGGCGTTCAGGCACTCGTTGAGCGCTTCACCGCGGATCGCGAAGGCCCCGCGCGTGGTGCCCTGCGGCACGGTGAACTCGCCCAGCAGGCGCGCCGCCCCGGCCACCGGCGCATTGCGATGCTCGGGCGCCGGGCTGTGAGCGGGCGCATTGGCCCAGGTCAGGGCCGCCTCTTCCCAGCCGTCGCCGGTTTCGTCGGTCAACGCGTACACGCGGAACACCGCATCGGGCACGAGCGAGGCGAAACCGAGGTCGCTCGGCTCGACGTGCAGGACAAACTCCGCCTCGGCGATGCGCCGGCCGGCAAAGGCGGCGAGGTCGAAGGCGACGTAGGCCTTGCGTTGCAGGGTCTCACTCAGGCTGGTGAATTTGACGCGCAGGAAGGACTCGCGTCCGCTGATCTTCTGGTCGCTCGACTGGATCCACGAATCCTTGCCGCGACCGTAGGCGGTCGTGACCACCTGCCAGCCGTCGCCGAGCTGGTTGATCGGCCCGGGCAGCCAGCGGCGCGACTCGGGCTGCTCACCGCCATCGGGATTGAGCGCCTGGCGGGTGAAGCCGCCATAATCCACGCGTTCGCCGGTGCGCAGTTCGCGGCGGCCGGGTTCACCGGCGCGCTCGACCTCGACCAGGCCCTCCATGACATGGACCAAGCACTTGCCATCCTCGCCGGCGCTGACGCCGAAACGGGTGCCGTAGTCGACCACCTTGGTCTCGGGGGTGTGAATGGTGAAGCCCTTGGCCTGCGGCGGCACCTCGGCCATCACCGTGCCCTTCTTGATCCGACACTCCATCGCCGACAGTACTTCCAGCGTTACCGGCGCCTCCAGGGTCACCTCCGCCCCGCTGCGGAATTTCAGCGTGGCAATACCGTCGACCAGTTCCAGCAGGCCGGGCTGCAGGTCGGAGCCCTCCAGAGTCGGCAATGCACTGTTGCCCCACTTGCAGGCCGAGGCCTTGGCCAGCACCGCCACGGGTGCCGGCGGCTTTTCCCAGAGCCAGACCAGCCCGGCGGAAACCAGGGCTGCGGCGGCGGGTAAAACCCAGCGGCGCCAGAACGGCGTTGACGCGGCCACCGGCCGCGGGGGCGCCTCGGCGAGGGCCTCCATGGCGTTGAGTTCGGCATCCAGCACGGCTGCCTGCGCGAGCAGGGCGCGCACGGCCGGGTCATCGCGCACGGCGGCGTTGAGGAGCGACTGCTCCTCTCCGGTCAGGGCGTGCGCACGGGCGCGCTCCCAAAGCTCCAGCCAGCGCCAGGTTTCGTCCGCCTTCATGGATTCACCTCCAGCTGTTTTTCGATGCATTGCATCAGGGTCATGCGCACGCGGCTGAGCGCGCGGTACACCGCCGCCTCGGTGCGGCGAATGCGTTCGGCGATCTGGTCGATCTCAAGGTCGTCGAAGTAGCGCAGGGTCACCAGCCGGCGATGCTCCTCGGGCAGGCGCGCCAGGCAGGCGCGCAGGGCGTCATGCCGCGCGGAGCCTTCCTCGGCCAGGTTTGACACGGCATGGCCGAGCGCCTCCAGGGCCTCCTCATCCAGCGGCAGGTGCGCGCGCTTTTTCTGGCGGCGGTGGCCGAGGATCTGGTGGAAGGCGATCTTGCGCGCCCAGGCCAGGAAATTCGTGCCCGGCTCGAAATCGCTGAAGTGACGCCAGAGCAGCATCTTGGTCTGCTGCAGGATGTCCTCGGCGGCGCCATCGTCCGGCACCAGGCCGTGGACATAGAGCGAGAGCGACCGCTCATGGCGGGTCAGCAGCTCCAGAAACGCGGTCGTGGCATCCTCCATCAGCCAACACAGTCGCCGGCGGCGCCATTTTGGACAGGAAAAAATCGCGCGCCGGCCCGGCCTGCGCTCAGCACTGCGGCTCGGGCAGGGCGCGGTGCGCCATCGCCGCCTGCACGAAGCTATGGAACAGCGGGTGCGGGTGGTTCGGCTTGCTGAGGAATTCCGGATGGAACTGGCAGGCGACGAAGTGCGGGTGACCGGGGATTTCGATCATCTCGACGAAACCGCCCTTGTCGGAGAGGCCGCTGATGAGCATGCCCCTGGCCTCGAGGCGGTCCTTGTACTCGTCGTTCACCTCGTAGCGGTGGCGATGGCGTTCCTCGGTGGTTTCCGACTGGTAGATCGCGCTCGCCTTGCTGCCCGGCAGCAGGCGGGTGAGCCAGTTGCCCAGGCGCATGGTGCCGCCGAGCTGTTTGATCTTCTTCTGCTCCTCCATCATGCTGATGACGGGGTGCGGCGTGCCCTTGTCGAACTCGGTGCTGCTGGCACCGCTCAGTTCGCAGACCCGGCGCGCGAACTCGATGACGGCGATCTGCATGCCCAGGCAGATGCCGAAGAACGGGATGCCATTTTCACGGGCATAACCGGCCGCGGCGATCTTGCCCTCGGTGCCGCGATCGCCGAAGCCGCCGGGGATGAGGATGCCCTGCAGGCCGTTCAGGTAAAGATCAGGGCCGCCCTTCTCGATCGCCTCGGCGTCAACCTTGACGATGTCGACCTTGCAGTCGTTGGCGGCGCCGGCGTGGGTGAGCGCCTCGTAGATGCTCTTGTAGGCGTCCTGCAGCTCGATGTACT
>CANNUR010000206.1 GCA_947523045.1 uncultured Prosthecobacter sp. | reverse complement strand
GCCAAGACCGAGGAAGCAGAGGGAGAGCAGGAGTCGCATGCGTCTGAGTCAACGGTTGAAGCGTGGCGTCTCACTGCGATGGAGGAAAAAATTTCCAAAAATTCCATTGATAAAATTGGAAAAGATGGAAACATATGAGCATGAAAAACAGCACCAGCTTCCAGGAGGCGGCGGGCGTTTATCCGGGTCTTGCCGAGCCCGCTGAATTCGTCGGCGCCCAACTGCGCTCCACCCTGGAACTCGGGCTGCGTTTTGGGGTCAGCTTGGAGCAGATGACGCGCATGCTGGGTGAGTTTGTCCGTGAGCGACTGCCTCTTTTGGTCGCCCAAGGGCACGCGACGCAGGCGGAGGGGCTGACGGTGTTGCTGGAAGCTGGCGGCGGTTGCGTGGAAGTGGAAAAAGCACGGCATCTGTTTCGCAAGCCCGACGGCGTCACCCGCCAGGCCTTGGCCCAGCAAATCCGCAAGGGTCAGGTGTTGGCCTACCGCTCGGGCGGGGGGGATTACCTGGTGCCCGTGTGGCAGTTTCGTCCCGAGGGCGGTGTTTGGCAGGGTCTGCCGCAGGTCGTTGCCGCCCTGCGTGACAAGCTGGATGACCACAGCCCGCTGACGGTTTTTGCCTTCCTGCTCCAGCCGCATCCGCTCACCGGCGGGAGACCGCCGCTGGAAGTCCTGCAAGCCGGTGGCTTGGACGAGGTCCTGGCAGCGGTGGCGGCGGATGAACGCTGAGCCATGATCCGCGACCTGAGGCAGCCGCCGAATCAGGCGGACTTTGACCGGCGCGTTTTGCCGGTGCGGGATCTGGGGTGCGCGGCGGGGCAGCTCTCGCGACGAGTCTGGGTGGGTAACGTGCCGCATTTTAGGGTGCGGGATCTGGGGTGCGCGGCGGGGCAGCTCTGGTTCCGCCTGTATCGCGTCGAGTTTGCCAGCCAGTTCTTCCCATCAAAGGGCTCGCGCCTGACGCCCAGCTCCGGGAAGTTTCCCTGCGTGTACCTGGCGGCGTCGCCCGAGACCACGGTGGCGGAAGTTTGGGGCGACCGCTTTGCCTCCCTGCGCCATGCCGGCGGCCGCGTCTATGTCATCTCCCGCTGCCAGGCACAACGCTGGGCCTTCCTGCAGACCGGCCCGCTGCCGGTCGATCTGCGCCTCTGCGATTTGACCGACAGCGACACGCGTTTGGCGGTCGGACTGGATGCCGGCACGCTGTACGCCACCGACCTGACCCTGCCACAGGCGTGGGCGGAGTGCATCGCCCGGCATCCGGCGCGGTTCGACGGCATTCGCTACCGCAGCCGTCACACCGACGAAATTTGCCTCGTGCTCTGGGAGCGTCCGGAGCGCCAGCCGTCGCTGGACACGCAGATCGATTTTCAGCCCATCGGCCCCTTTCTCGACGCCGAGGCCGCCTTCATCCTGGCGGGCAAGGTCGGTGTGCGACTGGCGTTCGCCGAGTGAGTGCGGCGGTGCGGGAGGGAGAGGAATATCCAATATCGAACAAGGAAGGCTGAATGTCGAAGGGGCCGGGTTCCGCACTTGGGTCTTGGGCCTTCCTTGTAGGACATTCGGTATTCCATCTGCTGGCGGGTGGCGCAGCGCTGCCCGGCGGCCAAGACGCTCAGTCCCCGGCGGCTTTTTTCGCGCCAAAGGCCGCGCGCAGGTAGGCGACGACGTCGCGGATTTCCTGGGGCTTGAGCACGCTGCCGAAGGGCGGCATCAGCTTGCCCGGGGCACTGTCGGCAATGGCAGCGGCGAGTTCGGCATCGGTCTTGGCCAGCGGCGCGTCCTTGTCGCGACGGGTGAAGTTGGCGGCAAAGACGGCGCCGGCACCGGGTGCAATCCCCGGCAGAGCCGTGCCGGTGCCGTCGGTTTGATGGCAGGTGACGCAGTAGGTGGCGTAGATGCGCCGGCCGTTTTCGGCATCGGCCGCGCCGCCGGGATCGGGGGCGGCGGCGAGCAGGCGCTCGGAAAGCGGCCCCGTGAACTGGCGACCGTCGAGCAGGCGGTTGAGGGTGTAGAAGGCGAGCGGGTTTTCCAGGGGGCGGCCCGCAGCGGAGCGCAGCCCCTCGGCCTCGAGTTCATAGATGTACCCGGGCTCCAGATCGGCCAGGTCGAGCTCGATCGACCGGCCATCGGTGGCCGGGCGCAGGGCCGTCAGTGTGCAGGGACTTTCATCGACGCGCGGCGACCCCGCCGGCAGGTAGAGGTAGCGGAAGCGACTCACCCGCCAGGTGGCGCGGTCGGCGAGCGCGGCGGCCTCCATGGCATCGGTGAAGACCAGGCGGAAGCCCGAACGAGTCAGCTCCATGCGGCCGATCTCGACCGGCGTTTGGCTCGACCAAACGATGCGCTGCAGGCCGTCGCCACGGCCCCAGCCGCGCGTGGTCTGGGCGACATACAAACTGCCATCGGGGGCGAAGGCCATGCGCATGTTGCCGGGTCGCAGCGGTGTGCCGGTGCGCGGCGGCGCATCACGGAAATGCTTCAATCCTTCGCCGCCGGCGGGGATGGTGAGGTTGTCCCGGCCGCTGTTGGCTTGGATGGCGGCGAGGCCGACGGCGTCGCGCAGGAAGGGAAAGGCCGCACCCTGATACTCGCCGTCGATCTTCTCCAGAAACACGCGGCTGATGAGCTTGGTGAAGTCGCCGATGAATATCTGGCCGCCGAACGGACCGAACTTGCCGCCGGTGCTGTCCCAGACCGGTTCACCCGGGCTGCCTCCCAGGGCGCCGTGTGGCAATGCCACCGCCTCGGGCGTGCGCCGGGCCGCCAGTTCGGCAAGATCACGAACCGGTCCGCGGTAGCCCTCGCTCCACTTCAACGAGGCGGGGTGACCGTAAAACCTGCCCGGCCGCACGTGCACCAGGGTGCTGGTGGCAATGTAGTCACCCTGCTGGTCAGTGATGAAGAGCTCGTCGTCGGGGCTGAGTCCGACCCCGGCCGCCGCGCGAAAACCGCTCGCCAGCGGCGTCAGCCGGCCGTCGGTCTCGACCCGCAGGGCCCAGCCTTCGTAGCGGCCGGGCGAGGGCTTTTTCTCCTGGTGCACCGGCTCCAACTGCAGCGGCTCGCGCGGGTGCAGCAGGTTCATGGGGCCGGCGACATCGGGCAGGCCGGTCGAAAGGTAAAGCCGGCCGGCCCGGTCGCGGCGCAGGCCGAAGGTGAATTCGTGCCAGTTGTCGGTGACACACCAGTCGTCGTTGACGGTTTCGTAGTGGTCGGCGCAGCCGTCGCCATCGCTGTCGCGCAGACGGGTCAGTTCCGGGCGCTGGGTGACGAGGATCTCCGTCTCGGACAGGGCGAGCACGCCGAGCGGTTCATGCAGGCCAAAGGCAAAGCGCCGCCAGGGACCGGCCAGCGGATCGCGCGTCAGCCAGACTTCGCCGCGGCGGTTGACGACGACCAGCGTGCCGGCGGGAGTGAAGGCGACGCCCGACAGCTCGGGCACGAGCTCGGGTGGCAGCGGGATCTCCTCGATCTCGTAGGTGTTGGCGGCCAGCGAGGAAGTCGCCACAAGCAACAGCAGCAGACGTTTCATCGGGCGGGGCGGATGAGGAGGGTGAGAGTGGTGTTGGTGCGCCACAGACCAGGCGCGATTTCTTCGCCACCGCTGAACTGCAGCTCGGCCTCCGGCTGCGCTTCAACGCGGAAGAAGAGAGCCTTGCCCGGCTGGGCAAGTCGCCAGACGCGCTCCAGGCCGTCGCCGGATCGGCGCAGGGTTTCGCTCACCGCGACGCCGTCGAGGGTGCAGTCGAAGACCACCGCGTCGCCGGCATAGCGGTAGCCCTTGAAGCGCCGCACGGGCACGCGTTCGGGATCACCGACGCGCAGCGGTTGGAGGAGTTGTTCGCGGTAGAACACCGGGCCGTCGATTTTGGCCGGCGCATTGATCTTCGCCTGCCAGGTCGGGCTCAGATCGAGCCGGCCGCGCCAGGCCTGGTTGATGCCGCCGCGCAGCGGATCGTAGCAGAGCGCGAGGTCGGCGGTCAGCACAACCCCGAAGGCCGAGGGGCCGGCGTCGGGCAGGAAGCTGCGGAAGACCTGGGGTGAGGGGCGGGGTTCGGCGGCGAGCAGGGGCAGCGCCAACAGGGACAACAAAGTGAAGCGCATGGATCAGGGATTCTGGCGCAGTTCGGCGAGCATTTCGAGCAGTTGATCGGTGATGAGGACCGAGGCGTCCTCCTGAACCTGGTTGGTGCCGATCCAGGTTTCGTAACCGCCGAGCCGGTGGTGTTCCGGCGTCGGCAGGTAGCCATGACGACCATTGGCCAAACCGACGACCATCGTCTGCGCGAAGGGGCTACGCTTCTTCAGGTCGAGACCGATCTCGACAAACACTTCAAACGGGATGGCGCACACCGCAAAATCGCCGATGCGCGCCGCCTGCAGCGTGACTGTCAGCGTGTCCTCGGGTCGCTCATGGGCGCTGATCGTGCTGCGCGCGTAGTTCTGCGCCAAGCGTGGCAGCTTGGTGACCGCCTCCGGATCCTTCACCGCGAGCATGGCGCGCGCCTCGGCGACCTCGCGCTCCGAGGGGCGACGGTAGCGCAGGGTCAGCGGCCGCTGGGCCATGCCGAGGCGGACGTCAGTCTGATGTTTCGCGATCTTGCGCTGGGCCTGCCAGGCGGCGTCGGCGGTTTTTTGCGCGACGATGCGGATCTGCTCGAAGGGCTCGCGCGGCGGCCGGGTGACGGTGAAGGGGATGTTGTTGATGTCGCCCGAGGCGCCGTTGGAGAGCATGGCGACAAAGTCCGGCGTACCGCGCACCCGCGAGGGCATCAGGCGGGCGAACTCGCCGAAGTAGTCGGCCGACATCTCGCCCTTGGGCGCGCCGCCGACGTAGTGCAGGGCGTAGTTCGCGTAGAGGGCGAGCGCGTTGCGTTTGGCGTCCTGGACCGACAGCACCATGACGTCGGGATCGGTCGGCCCGGCCGGGCGTTCGAGCGCGGCGTTGCCGGCGCCGGGATTCATCTTCACCCGGTCGAACTTGCCGAAGGGATTCGCCGGCATGGCGCCCTCCTTGAGGAACCAGCGACGATTGAACACTTCATCGGGCAGCGGATGGGCGGCCACACCGATGGCGGCCGGACGCAGGGAGGCATGGGCGCGAATGATGGCCTCGGCGACGCCGGCAACAAACTGTTCGGAGTAGGCCTTCGCCGACTCGCTGCGGGTGTTGAGCGAGGGACCGCTGTGGGTGTGGGTCGAGGAGATGAGCAGGTTCTCGGGCTTGAGGCCGGTCTTCGCCGCCGCGCGGGTTTTCGCCTCGGTGAGCACGTCGGGACCGGCGCCGAGGTTGTCGACCACGACCAGGGCCAGGGCGGTGGCGCCGTCGTCGAGCACGAGGGCGCGCGCATGCAGGGGATCATGGGCCTTTTCCGCGAGGTTGGCGCTGAAACCGCCGGGCATGTTCATCGGAAACTGCTTCGGCGTGATGTCGACCGCCGCTGCCCCCGCGCGCAGGGGCGCGGCGGCGAGCGTGGCAGGAACCGGGCCGAGAATCAGGGCGAGCAGGCAGGGAAGCGTCGCTTTCATGGCGGAAGAATAC
>CANNUR010000205.1 GCA_947523045.1 uncultured Prosthecobacter sp. | reverse complement strand
CGTCAGACGAGATCGATCGCAAGCCCTGCGGGTTGCAGGGACAAAAACCGGCCGTCACGGCGTTCGGAGGGACATTTTTCGTGAAAATAGGGGCTCAAAATACTAAGCCCCGTTTTTTTTGTCACCAACGAAGTCCGCGTGTTCAGCGGTTTTTGCCGCCGCGCATGTCTGCCTCAGCGGCCCAGCTCGCGGCTGCGCTCGGTCGCCTTGCGCACCGCCTGGATGAGGGCGTGGCGCAGGCCGTTGGCTTCGAGCTGTTCCAGGCCGGCGATGGTGGTGCCGCCCGGGCTGGTGACTTCGTCGCGCAGGGCGGCGGGGTGGCGGCCGCTCTCCAGCACCAGGCGCGCGGCGCCGGCGACGGTTTGCGCGGCGAGCCGCAGGGCGGCGGCGCGCGGCAGGCCCATGAGCACACCGCCGTCGGCCAGTGCCTCAATGACGGTGAACACGTAGGCCGGACCGCTGCCGCTCAGGCCGGTGACGGCGTCGAGCAGTTTTTCCGACACCTCATCGGCGGTGCCGACGCTGCCGAGGATCTTGGTCGCCAGGGCACGATCCTTGGCGGTGGCGCGGCTGCCGGCGGCAAAGGCGGCGGCACCGGCGCCGACCAGGGCGGGCGTATTCGGCATGGCGCGGATGACGCGGGCGTTGCTGCCGAGCCAGGATTCGAGGTCGGCCAGGCTGACGCCGGCGGCGATGCTGAGGTAGAGACGGCTGCCCTTGAGGCTGGCGAGCGATTCGCAGAGTGGCCGCAGGTCGCCGGGTTTGACGGCGAGCA
The DNA here is from genome assembly GCA_947523045.1 of uncultured Prosthecobacter sp. Classification (GTDB taxonomy): domain Bacteria; phylum Verrucomicrobiota; class Verrucomicrobiia; order Verrucomicrobiales; family Verrucomicrobiaceae; genus Prosthecobacter. The sequence goes on along the minus strand of CANNUR010000205.1, from coordinate 4,771 downwards.
GAACGACGTCGGCCGCGGCGGCGGTGGCTTCCGGGCTGGCGCAGCGCGCCTTGCAGCCCAGGCTTTTTTTCAGGCCTTCGGCCGCGGCCGGCACGACATCGCTGAGGGTGGCAGTCAGCGCCGACTTGCCAAGCGCCTGTTCCACGCCGCGCAGCAGCGCGCCGCCCATTTTGCCGCAACCGATGAGGCCGATGTTCAACATGCCGTCATCGTGGCGGGCAGAGGCCGGCAGTGCAAGTGGATTGGGAGAGCAGAGAGCGGCGGGCAGAGAGCAGAGAGGTTCTGAACTCTACGCTCCATGCTCTACGCCTTGCCGAGCCAGAGCATGCGCAGGCCGAAGATGAGCAGGACGGCGCCGAAGATGCGGGTGAGGGTTTCGTTGCCGAGGGCGCGCATCCAGCCGGCGCCGAAGTAGGCGAAGATCGAGGCGGAGACGGCGGTGACGGCCATGACGCGCCAGTCGACCAGGCCGTGGCGGGCGTTTTGGGTGGTGGCCATCAGGGCGGTGGGGATGATGATGGCGAGGCTGGTGGCGACCGCGGTTTTTTGCGGCAGGCCGAGCAGGGTGACGAAGGCGGGGACCATGACGACGCCGCCGCCGACGCCGCAGAGGGCGGCGACGACACCGCTGAGCACGCCGATGGCAAGGCTGGTAAGGAGAAGGGCGGTGGTCACGGTGGTGGGCCTATTTGCCGACGCGGTACAGGCCGCCATTCCAGTCGAGCACGATCAGTTCGCCCTGGGCATCGGCGCAGAAGGCCGTGGGCTTGACGTGGACCATGGGCTTCTTTTTCGGATCGGTGGCCGGGGTCTGCGGGCTCGTGTACAGCAGGTCGTTCTTTTGCACCTTGCCGTCGTCGCCGACGTACAGGCCCCAGATCTTGCCGAGGACGAAGTCGCCATAGACGTAGGCGCCGGCGAGTTCCGGGGCGGCCTTGCCGGTGTAGGTGATGCCGCCGGTGATGCTGAGGCCGTCGCCGTGGTGGTATTCATGGATCGGATCGATCAGCTGGGTGCCCTCGGGGGCGGCGTCGGTGCGCAGGGGGAAGGCGCGGGCGCCCTCGCGGAAGCTCCAGCCGTAGTTGCCGCCCTTGGTGATCCAGTTGATTTCCTCCCAGAGATCCTGGCCGACGTCGGCGACCCAGAGGCGGCCCTTGCTGTCGAAGTGCATGCCCCAGGGGTTGCGCAGGCCGTAGGCATAGATCTGCGGCAGGGCGTTGATGCCGTCGGCGAAGGGGTTGTCGGCGGGGATGCCGTAGCGGCCGTGGTCGCGGCCGTCGACATCGATGCGCAGGATCTTGCCGACGAGGACCGCGTTGAGCTGGGCCATTTTCAGTTCGTCGTTGCGACGGGAGGTGTCGCCGACGCCGATGTAGAGGAAGCCGTCCGGGCCAAAGACGATGTTGCCGCCGTGGTGGTTCCAGTTGACCAGCGGGATCTCCAGCAGCACGCGCTCGCTGGCTTCATCGGCCTTGTCCGCGTCGCCGGCGCTGACCTTCATCTCGCTGACGACGAGGCGCTTCGGCTTCTGCTGGGTGTAGGTCAGGTAAAACAGGCCGTTGCCCTTGAACTTCGGATGGAAGGCGAGGCCGTTGAGGCCCTCCTCGAACTTGCCATTGGCAGCTTCCATGCCGCGACCGCTGAGGTCGAGGAAGGTCTTGGCGGCACCGCCGGCCTGCTTGGGCAGGATGAGGATCTGGCCGCGCTGCAGGGCCAGGAACTCGCGGCCGCTGCCATCGTCGGGCACCACCAGGGCCACCGGGAAGGGGGTCTCCAGGGTTTCATGGACGCGGGTCAGCCGGATCGTGTCGGCGGCCTGCAGGGCGGAGCCGAGAAGCAGGGCGGCGGCGAGGGGGAGGAGCGATTTCATGCGGGTCGGAGGATGGGCCGGATGGGCGGCGGTGAAAAGTCCCAAACGCCGCGGCCGGCACTTTTCCTTCGGAGCACCTTGAGCCCGCCTTGCTCACCCCTGTCCCTCGGCCGCCTGCGTGGCTGGGACGGGGGCGTCGGTCGCCGGCTCGGTGCCGAGGGCGGGCATGTCGAAGACGTGACCGGCGGCGATGCCGATTTCATCCGAGACGTGCTCGGTCTTGCGGAAGCGCTTTTCGCCATCGCTATTGCGTTGGACCAGCCGGCGCAGGCGCTCCTCGTCGGGACAGCGCAGGCGCAGGACGACATCGCAGCGGTCGAGCCGGCGCTGCGGGGTGGCGCCGACGTAAATCACGAGCTGGCGGCCGCGCAGCCAGGGCTGGAAGGGCTTCAGGTTGTCGCGGTCGCGCGAGTGAAATTTCACGCGCTTGCGGAAGAACCAAAGGACCGGCACCGACAGCACGCCGTCGTCGATGACGCAGATGCGCCGCGGCGGGATGCCGGGCAGGCCCTGCTTGCGGATGAGCTTGGCCAGGGTGCTCTTGCCGGCGCCCGGCTTGCCGCAGATGCAAAGCAGGGCCGGACGGTTGACGCTGCCGATGCGGTCGCACACCTCACCCAGCACCTGTCGCCAGTTGTCATGGCGCAGGGAGACAGCCGGCACGGGAGCGTCGCTCATGTGACATCTTTGCCACCCGGCGAGACGCTGTCAAATCGTCGCAGACCCGTGCCCGGCCCGGCAAAAACCATTCGCATGCGCGCTTTCGCCCGCTATCCTCACCACCCCTATGCTCCAAGCCGGAATCGTCGGTTTGCCCAACGTGGGCAAGTCCACCCTCTTCAATGCCGTCACCCGCACCCGCAAGGCGGAGGCGGCCAACTACCCCTTCTGCACCATCGAACCCAACCAGGGGGTCGTCGTCGTGCCCGATGAGCGCCTGGCCGTGCTGTCGAAAATCAGCGGCTCGCAGAAGCTGGTGCCGGCGGCGATCGAGTTCGTCGACATCGCCGGTCTGGTGAAGGGTGCCAGCCAGGGCGAGGGCCTGGGCAACAAGTTCCTCAGCCACATCCGCGAGGTCGACGCCATCGTGCACGTCGTGCGCTGCTTTGAGAGCGGCGACATCACCCACGTCGACGGCAGCGTCGACCCGATACGCGACATCGAGGTCATCAACACCGAGCTCATCCTCGCCGACCTGGAGGCGATTCAGCGTCGCAAGGAGCGCTGCGAGAAGAAGGCGCGCAGCGGCGACAAGGAGGCCAAGGCCGAAATCGCCCTGTGCGAGAAGCTGCTGCCGCACCTCGATGCCATGAAGCCGGCGGTCACCGCCGACCTGAGCGACGACGAGCGCAAGCTGCTGAAGTCGTTTTTCCTGCTCAGCTCGAAGCCCTGCATCTACGCCTGCAACGTCGCGGAGGCCGATCTCGCCTCCGCCTCCAAGGCCCCGGACCAGCACCCCATGGTCGCCAAAGTCCGCGAGTATGCCCGCCAAGCCCACGCGGCCAGCGCCTGTGTGGTCAGCGCGGCGATCGAGAACGAACTCGTCGACCTGCCCGAGGAAGACGCCCGCGCCTACCTGGCCGATCTCGGGGTCGAGGACAGCGGCGTCAACCAGCTCATCAAGAACGTCTACGCGCTGCTCGGTCTGCAGACCTACCTGACCACCGGCGAGAAGGAGACGCGCGCCTGGACGATCACCCAGGGCATGAAGGCCCCGCAGGCCGCCGGCGTCATCCACGGCGACTTCGAGCGCGGTTTCATCGCCGCCCAGGTTGTCAGCTTTGAGGATCTCGTTGCCTGCGGCTCCGAAGCCAAGGCGCGCGAGGCCGGCAAGCTGCGCATCGAGGGCAAGGAGTACGTCATGCGCGACGGCGACGTCGTCGAATGGCGCTTCAATGTCTGATCCGACGCTCCGGTCTGCGCTGCCCCGCTTGGCAACAGGTGGTCAGGCCAAAATGTCCTTCGCCACCTCGCCGTGCACATCGGTGAGGCGGAAGTTGCGACCCGAGTAGCGGTAGGTGAGGCGTTCGTGATTCAGGCCGAGCAGGTGTAGCACCGTGGCGTGCAGGTCGTGCGTGGTCAGGATGCCGGTCTCGGCGGTGTCGCCCATGGGGTCGGTGCTGCCATGGGCAAAACCGCCCTTCACGCCGCCGCCGGCCATCCACATGGTGTAGCCGCGACCGTTGTGGCCGCGGCCGTTGTAGGGTTCGTTGTCATAGCCTGAACCGCGCCCGAATTCACCGCCCCAAAGGAGGAGGGTGTCCTTGAGCATGTCGCGCTGCTTCAGGTCGGCAATGAGGCCGGCGATCGGGCGATCCACGGCGGTGCACTGGCGTTCCAGCCCCTGGCGCAGTTGCTGGTGATGATCCCAGCCGAGACTGGTGAGCTGGATGAAGCGCACACCCTTTTCCGCGAGCCGGCGCGCCATCAGGCACTGCGTGCCAAAGCGCTCGGTGTCGCCGCGATCGAGGCCGTAGAGCGCGCGGATGTGCGCCGGTTCCTGGTCGAGATCGAGCACGTCGGGCACGCTGGTCTGCATCCGGTAGGCCAGTTCGTAACTCTGCAGGATGCCTTCGAGTTCCGGGTTACCCGGGTCGCCCGCGAGCAGGCGGCGATTGGCCTTCTGGATGAATTCGATCTGCTTGCGCTGCTGGGCGTCGCTGAGCCGGCCGTTCGAGAGATCGGGCACGCCGCCGTCGCTGCTGCTGAGGCGCGTGCCCTGGTAGCTGGCGGGCAAAAACGCCGAGCCATAGTTCATCGCGCCGCCGTTGTCGGCGGCAGGGTTGATCGTCACAAAGCCCGGCAGGTCCTCGGCCTCGGTGCCGAGGCCGTACACGATCCAGGCGCCCATGGAAGGCCGCACAAACGTCTCGCTGCCGATGTGCAAGGCCACCGTGGCCA
>CANNUR010000204.1 GCA_947523045.1 uncultured Prosthecobacter sp. | reverse complement strand
GGCTGCGCAACCCACAGGAGCTCGCCTTCGACGACCACGGCAATCTTTTCACCTTCGACAACACCGGCGACATCGGTGACAAGGCGCGCCTGGTCTACGTGCTGGAGAACAGCGACGCCGGCTGGAACATGGCGCATCAGTCGCCGCACCAGTATGCCAAGGCGCTGGACTGGGGCGACTTCCGGCCGGCGCGCGCGGTCTGGGTGGCCGAGCGCATGTTCGACCTCTGGCACGAGGCGCAGCCGCAGTGGGTGCACCCGCCGGTGGCACATGTCGGCAACGGCCCCTCCGGTTTCACCTTCCTGACCGGCGATGCCCTTCCGGAAGACCTGCGCGGGCAATTCCTGCTGACCAACTACAGCGGCGCCCCGGAGGCCTCCTCCACGCTGCGGGTCGGTTTTGAACCCAAGGGCGCCGGTTTCGCCCTGACCGGCGTGACCGAACTGGTCCGCGGTGTCGCCGCCGCCGACGTGGCGCTGGCGCCCGATGGTCGCCTCTTTCTCGCTGACTTCGGTGGGGGTTGGAGTGTCAACACCAACGCCTCCGTGCAGGTGCTGACTGCCAAGGATCCAGCCCTGCGCCAGAACGGTGCGAAAACCGCCGCCCTGCTCGCCACGGGACTGGCCCAACACAACGTGGACGCGCTGGTCGCCCTGCTCGACCATCCCGACCGCCGTGTGCGCCAGGAGGCTCAGTTTGAACTGGTCAAGCGCGGGGCCGGTGATGCGCTCGCGAAGCTGGCGGCCAGCCAGGGCTCCCGGGTCGCCCGTCTGCACGCCGTCTGGGGCTTGGGCCAACTGCAGGCCATCGAGCCGCTGCTCGCCCTGACGAAGGATGCCGACCTGGAAATCCGCGCCAATGCCGCCCGCACCCTCGGCGACCTGCGCGCCAAGCCGGCCCGAGCCGCCCTGCTCAGCCTGCTGCGCGATGACTCGCCGCGCGTCCGCTCCCTCGCCGCCGTCGCCCTCGGCCGCATCGGTGAGGCCGGCGATGTCGAACTTATCGACGCCCTCTACGGCGCCGGCATGACTCCCGTGGATGTGACACTGCGCCACGCCCAGTTGTCGGCACTCGACCGCGTCGGCACCGTCGAGGCCGCCGCGGCGCGGGTGACCAGCGCCAACAAGGAACAGCGCCTGCTCGCCGTGCTCTGCCTGCGCCGTCAGGCCAGCCCGCGACTCGCCGCCTTTTTGAAGGATGCCGACGCCCAGGTGCGCCATGAGGCCATGCGCGCCATCTACGACACCGCCGCCCTCGACTCACCCGCCGGCGCCGCCCTGGCCGCGCTCGACCCGACCGACCTGCCCGAGGCGCTGCAGCGCCGCCTCATCGCCGCCAACTACCGCCTCGGCCAACCCGAGCACGCCCGCCGCCTCGTCGAACTCGCCGGCCATCCGGCGCTGCCGGTGCCCGTGCGCGAGTTCGCCCTGCACGGCGTGCAGATGTGGACCGCCGCCATCGACACCGATCCCGTGCTCGGCCACTACCGTCCGCAGGTCGTCAAGGAGCGCGCCGCCGAACCGCTCGCGCGCGCCATGGCCGATGCCCTGCCGCGTTTCCTCAACTCGGAGAAGGAGGGCAAACTCATTGCTCTCGGCACCCGCCTTGCCAACACCCTCGGTGTTGCTCTCGACGAAGCCCTGCTGCGCCGCCAGGCCGGCGACACCGCCCTGGCCGCCGACGTGCGCGTGGCCTCGCTCGACAGCCTGATCCAGCTTGGCAGGGCCGAGGACAATGCCCTGCTGGCGAAGCTGCTCCAGCAGTCGCCCCCCGAGGTCAAGGCCGCCGCCCTGCGCCATGGCCTCGCCCGCAAGCTCGACGGCATCGAAGACGCCGCGCTCTATGCCATCACCAAGGGACGGCTTGAACCGGCGCGCGCCGCCATCGCCGGGCTGCCGCTCGACACCGTCGCCGGCCTGTGGAGCGAGCGCCAGGCGCGGATCCGCCGCGAGCTCTGGCTCGATCTGTTCCTGCGCCTGCAGGCGGAGAATCACGCAGTCCTGAAAACCCACACCGACCTGCCGCAACTGCTCGCCGAGGTGGGCGGTGACGCCGGCCGCGGCGAGACCGTCTTCCGCAACCAGGGCGCCTGCCTGCAGTGCCACCTCATGAACGGCGAGGGCAGCGTGCAGGGGCCGGAACTGACCACCGTGGCGGAGCGTTTGAAGACCGACAAGCTGCTCGAATCCCTGATCAACCCAAACGCGGTCATTGCCGAGGGTTACGGCATGTCCTCGGCCACGCTCAAGGACGGCACCGCCCTGGTCGGCCGCCTGGCCAGGGAATCCGCCGAGGAGGTTCTACTCATCGGGGTCGATGGCAAGGAGACGCGGCTGAAACGCGCCGACATTGCCAGCCTGGCACCGCCGATGTCCGCCATGCCGCCGATGGCCCTCGCCCTGCCGCTGCCGGACCTCCGCGACCTCATGGCCTACCTGGCCACCCGCACCCAGGCGAATGCCAGCCGCAAGGGCAAGGCCGACCACGGCGACAGCGAGGCGGAGAAGATCGCCAAGTGACAGGCACCGCGGTGTGAGCTTTCGACCCGGCCCAAAAGTTGGAGTGAACTTTTCCGCTCCACGCTGACACGTGGGGTACGATGCACCGTCTTCTGCTCCTGCTCTTCGCCCTCGGCCCCGCGCTGCTGTCCGCCGCCCCTGCCTGCCGGATCGAGGTGGTTGAGAAGGGCGGTGGGTGGCCGGTGCCGCTGGTGGAATTGCGCACCACCCACCACCAGCACTTTGTCACCGACAATGCCGGCGTCATCGCCCTCGACGCGCCGGAACTGATGGGTCGCGAGGTCTGGTTCACGGTCATCGGTCACGGCTACGAGGCAACCAAGGACGGCTTCGGCTTTGCCGGGGTGCGACTCCAACCCGAGCCCGACAAGACGCTGCGCGTCGAGGTCGAACGCCGTCTGCCCGCCCGCCGGGTCGGCCGCCTGACCGGAGCCGGCCTGTTCGCCGAAAGCCAGAAACTGGGTGAGCACCTCGACTGGCGAGAGCAGGGCATCCACGGCTGCGACAGCGTGCAGAACGCCGTGCATCGCGGCCGGCTGTTCTGGGCCTGGGGCGACACGACGATGCCGAACTACCCGCTCGGCCTGTTCGACATGAGCAGTGCCACCACCGACCTCCGTCCACAGGTACCCCTCGAGCCGCCGCTGAAGCTGCCGTTTGCGTATTTCACCGACGCCAACGGCCGGCCGCGCAGCGTCGCCAAGATGCCCGGCAAGGGCCCCACCTGGGTGTCCGGCTATGTCAGTGTGCCCGACCGCGAGGGCCGGCCGCGCCTGGTTGGCAGTTACGTCAAGATCGAGCCGCCGATGGAGGCCTATGAAACCGGCCTGTGCGTGTGGGATGACGAGGCGGCCCGGTTCGACCTGCTGCGCGTGCTCTGGACCAAGTCGGCAACCGCCCCCAAACCGCCGCCCATGCCCGACGGCCATCCCGCCCTGTGGCAGGATGCGCAGGGCAAGGCCTGGCTGCTGTTCGGCAATCCCCTGCCCGTGCTGCGCTGCCCGGCGACCTTTGAAGCCTGGCAGGATGCTGGCACTTGGGAGGTGCTGCAGCCGCAGGCGACACTCGCCGGTGCCGGCGGCGAAAAAGTCACGCCGCACAGCGGCTCGATCGCTTGGAACGCCCATCGTCAGCGTTGGGTGACCGTGTTCATGGAGAAGTTCGGCAAACCCTCCGTCTTTGGCGAACTCTGGTATGCCGAGGCCGACCAGCCCACCGGCCCCTGGGGCACGGCGGTCAAGGTGGTCAGCCACGACAACCAGACCTTCTACAACCCGCGCCTGCACCCCGAGTTCACCCCGGAGGGATCGGCGCTGCTCTACTTCGAGGGCACCTACACCAAGGAATTCGCCCAACACGCGGCCCCCACCCCGCGTTATGACTACAACCAGATCCTGTATCGGCTCGATCTCGACGATCCGGCGCTGGCGGCGGCACGCAACCGGCCCTGAGACCTTCGACTTCACCCGTCCAACCCAACACGGTCATGAACCCAATGCCGTTCTCCCGTCGCCACCTGCTGGCCACCGCCTCCTCCGGCATCGGCTGGCTGGCCTTCGCCGCCCTCGCCCAGGCGCGCAGCGGTCTCGCCGCCAAGGCACCGCATTTACCAGCGCGCGCCAAGCGTGTCATCTTCCTGACCATGCGCGGCGGTCCCTCGCACGTCGACCTGCTCGATTACAAGCCGGAGCTGACGAAGCGTGACGGTCAAACCGCCACGCTCGGCCGCGACTCGGCCGGGGCCAAGCTGTTTGGCGCCGTGCATCCCTTCGCCCAGTACGGCCAGTCCGGCCAGTGGCTGACGACGCTGCACCCGGAACTGGCGAAACACGCCGACGACCTCTGCATCATCAACTCGATGCACACCGACCTGCCCAACCACGCGCAGGCCCTCGTGCAGATGCACACCGGCAGCTTCCAGTTCGTGCGCCCCTCGGTCGGCGCCTGGACGCTCTATGGCCTCGGCACCGACAACGAAAACCTGCCGGGCTTCATCACCCTCAATCCACCGGCCGACAACGGCGGCGCGCAGAACTACGGCAGCGCCTTCCTGCCCGCCATCTGCCAGGGCACGAAAATCGGCGGCTCGCAGTTGCCCGACCTGTACGCCGCCCTGCTCAAGAAGGACGTGGCGCCCGGCCCGCCGATGAAGAACATCGGGAATGCCCGCGTGCCGCGCGACCTGCAGCGCGCCCAGATCGACCTCGTGCGCGGCCTCAACGAGGACAAGCTTGCGCGCGAGGGATTCGATCCGCAGATCGAGGGCATGATCGAGTCCTTCGAGCTGGCCTTCCGCATGCAGAGCGAGGTGCCGGACGTGCTCGACCTGCGCGGCGAGCCGGAGCATGTGCTGAAACTTTACGGCATCGGCCAGGGCAAGGACCAGTTCGCCCGCCAGTGCCTGCTGGCGCGCCGCCTCGCCGAGGCCGGCGTGCGCTTCATCGAGATCGCCTCGGGCGTGCAGTGGGATCATCACAACCGCCTGCGCGAGCAACTGGCATCCAACTGCGCCGCCACCGACCGCCCGATCGCGGCGCTGCTGACCGACCTCAAGGCGCGCGGCCTGCTCAAGGACACCCTCGTGGTCTGGGCGGGCGAGTTCGGCCGCACGCCCTACGCACAGAGCGGCGACGGTCGCGATCACAACCACAAGGGGTATTCCATCTGGATGGCCGGCGGCGGTGTCAGGGGCGGCCTGCGCTATGGCGCCACCGACGAGATCGGCTACAAGGCGGTGCTCGACCCGATGCACATCCACGACTGGCATGCAACGATGCTGCACCTGCTCGGCCTCGATCACACCCGGCTCACCTACAACTACGGCGGCCGTGATTTCCGCCTGACCAACGTCGGCGGCAACGTCGCCACCGGCATCCTGGCCTGAATCGGCGGGGCTGTGAGGAGGCCAAGGCGGCCGATCTTTCCGCTGGCGTGAAGCCTGCCGTGACAAGCGCGAAAGAATGAGCTTCACTCACAGCTTATCTCTCTTTCTATGTTCACCCGCTCCCAGGAACTCTTCGAACGCGCCCAGCG
>CANNUR010000203.1 GCA_947523045.1 uncultured Prosthecobacter sp. | reverse complement strand
CGCCACCACGACACCGGCGGAACGAAGCGCCACGGCCGGGCACATGCCCTCGCGGCCCGAGCGCAGGCCGGCCGTGGCGCAGTAGGCCACCGACGCCGCAGGGGCAGCGGCGAAGATGGCAATGTCGTCCTCGGACAGATCGAGGCAATGGGCGGCATGGACGCGGCCGGCAAAGACAGCACGATCAAGCATGTCATCAGCGGTGTGAATCCCCAGGGCGTGGAGGTGCACGCCTTCAAGCGGCCGACCAGTGCCGAACTCGATCATGACTTCCTTTGGCGGCACCTGCGCGTGCTGCCGCCGCGCGGCCGCATCGGCATCTTCAACCGCAGCTATTACGAGGAGGTGCTGGTCTGCCGCGTGCATCCCGAGATCGTCACCAAGGTCCAGCGCCTGCCGGCCAAAACGACCAAGGACCTGGATCAGCTCTTCGACGACCGCCTCAAGGACATCCGCCACCTGGAGGCCTACTGCGACCGCAACGGCATCCGCATCGTCAAATTCTTCCTCAACGTCAGCAAGGACGAGCAGAAGAAGCGCTTCCTGGCGCGCATCGACACGCCCAGCAAGAACTGGAAGTTCGAGGAGGGCGACGTCAAGGAGCGCGCCCACTGGGACGAATACCTGGCCGCCTACCAGGACGCCATCCGCGCCACCGCCACCGACGAATGCCCGTGGTATGTCGTGCCTGCCGACGACAAGAAAAACATACGCCTCATCGTCAGCGCCGCCCTGCTGCACGAGATGCGGGGCATGCATCTCCTCTACCCGCGCCTGCCCCCCGAACAACTCGCCCGCCTCGCCGCCGCCCGCGAGTTTTTGACGGCGGAGGAGTGAGGATCACACCAGCCAGCCCGTGCAGGTGGGCAGGCCTTGCAGCCAGGCGACGCCGCCGTGGTGCTGCAGGGCTTGGCTCAGGGACTGGGTAGTGCGGTGCAGGTCGCCTGCAAGCGGCGTGAGACCGGGCTGCAGACGCGCCTCTGCCCGCCACTGAAACCAGGTCCGCCAGCGTTGCTCCAGCGGCAGGGCGCGGACGAGGTCATCGAGGTCGAGCACGCGCACGGTCCGGGTCGGCAGGCCATGGCGGGCCGTGGCTTCATGCAGGAAGGGCAGTTTCAGGGTGGCGGCGCTCTCGGCGACCAGCAGGTCGTCGCCGACAAAGGCGCTGAAGGCTGCCAGCGCTTCGGGCAGCAGAGCCGCCTGTCGCAGGTCGCTCTCGCGCAGCCAATTCGGCCAGGGCCGCGGTGCCTGGATGAGGGTTTCGAAGGACGCGACGATGGCGCCCTCACGCAAGCGCAGGGCGGCGAGGGCGAGCAGGGGCTCGGTGTTGGGCGAGTGGCCGGGACCGTTGCTGAGCAGGTCGAAGACAACGGCGTTCATGGCGCGACCTCCAGCTTAGGCAACAGGGTGTGGCCGTGGGGCACCGGACAGCTGCCCGGTTCCGGATCAAGCAGGCGCCAGAGCCGGTGCAGGATGAGGCCCTGACGGTCGAGCGCGACCACCGGGCTGGCGGGAGGCTGCCAGGCCGGCAGGCAGAGCCGGCGGTTCAACTCGCGCAGGGTCACCTTCGCCTCCGCTCCGAACAGCCGCCGCGCCAAGTCGGCGCTGTCGAGCAGGCGCACACGCTGGGCAGGCAGCCCGAGGCGAGTACAGGTCTCGCGCAACACCGGCCCGGCATCGTTCGCGGCGCGGTGGGCGACCAGTAAATCCTCGCCGGCAAACCGCGCCAGTTCCCGCAGTGCCGTGGCAGCGTCGGGCAGGTCGGTGAAAGCCTCTTCGCCCAGTTCCGGTTGGCCGATGCACTCGCGCAGAACCGACCACGGCTGGCGTTGCGGTCGCACATAGGTGTGCAGGCGATCGCCGACACGACCGGTCTCCGGGCACAGGCGGTGGGCGCCGATGAAAAGGATGTCGTCCGCAGCCACGGAGAGTCCCGTGGTCAGCAGGTTGAGCAGGACCACATGCATGACCTTCAATCGGCCACCGGCAGCCAACCGGTGGCGGTGGGCACCGGGCAACCCGGGCCGTTGGCGGCAAGCTGTGTCCACATCCGGCGCACGGCCTCGGCGAGCAGGGCGACATCGTCGCGCGCATCATGTCGGCGCAGGCCGACGGCGGAGAGACCGAGGCGGCCCATGACGGCATCGAGCCCGTGGCCGCCGCGACCGCCCCAGAGGTGGCGCGACAGGGTGCAGGAATCGAGGAAGGCGTTGTCGCGCACCGCCAGGCCATGGCGTTCGCAGCTGGCGCGCAGGAAGGGCAGGTCGAAGCGGCGGCCGTTGTGGGCGATGAGCAGGGCGCCCTCGCCGGCGAAGCGACTGAAGGCGCGCAGGGCCTCGGCCGGGGCCGGGGCATCGGCGACGTGTTCCTGGCGGATGCCGGTCAGGGCGGTGATGTGGCCCGGCACGCGGCCGCCGGGCGGGCGCACAAAGCTGGCGAACTGCTCGCGCACGACCCACTCGCCAACCTGCACGCGCGCGGCGGCAATCTGGATGATGTCGTGGTACTGCGGGGAGAGCCCGGTGGTCTCGAGGTCGAAAACGATGAGTTGCATGGTCGGGAGCTGGTTCAACGCCAGTCGAAGAGGTCTGCCCACCAGTAGGCCAGTTCAAGCGCGCTGACTGCCCGATGGGGCGACAGAATCACCTCGGCGTGGTTGGCGCGCAGGGCGAGCTGAATCATGCGATCCAGCTCGGCGACACCGCTGGGTTGGAAGACCACCAGCCGGATCATGAGGTCGGCCTGCTGCTCGACTGCCACCAGCAGGCGCAACAGCTGTTCGTCGATGGGTTCGTCATCCTCCAAGCGCTGCCGCGCCTGGGCGAGTACATCTGGATAGCCGTCGGCCCGAAGCTCCACCGCCGCCAGGCCCAGTCGCGTGGGCTTGGCGACGAGGGCAACGCAGATGCCTTGGCAGGTTGGCATGGGTTCCAAGGGCCTGAGGTCAGGCGGCCCGTGAAGGCAGGCAGTTGAGGAAGGCCGCCCCGAGCTGGCGCAGGCGGATCGATTTGGGATGCGGGCTGCGCAGGGTGAAGGCGGGCAGCTCGGGGTGGTGCAGGCGGACCACATCCGGCGCGGGCAGACCGGCCAGGCTTTCCTGATGCAAGCCGGGGTAGAGCGTTTCCAGGCGGGCGTCGAACTTGCGGTTGGTGAAGAACAGGCAGACGTCCGGGCGCAGCAGGCTGATTTCCTCGCGCAGCAGGAAGTCGAGCCCGGTGAGCGCGGCCAGCACGGCGCCGCCCGGCGGACCTTCGTCCTGATCGTAGCGGTTGAGGTTGCTCCAGGCGCAGCTGCAGGGCGGCAGACCGAGGCGCGCCTCCACCTCGCGAACGAGCTGCCAGAAGGGCGAGCGCCGCCAGTGCCGCCCCACCTCAAAGTCACGGTAGGCACGCAGCTGGCCTTCGAGGTCGCGCGGTTCGCAGGCCCAGCCGTTGGTTTCCTGGCCGATCACCAGCAGGCGCACAGGCTGGTCGAGGTAAGGACCGGGCTCGCAGAGCAGCGGCCCGTAAAGGTCTTCGTCGGGAAACTGCTCGCGCACGGCGAGCAGGCGGTCGTGATGCTGTCGATAGAGGGGAAGGAGCTCGTGCATGGCGGGAAGCGGGGCTTGAGGGGCGGTTGAAGCCGTGGCAGGTTGTGCGTGAAATCCATATCCTACTAGAAAAACGAGTCAAGCGTTTAATTATCATGGGCAACAGCACCAACGAAAAGCAGTGGGCGGCCGTGCAGCGGCTGCGTTTCGTCGAGCAGTCGGCCTACTGGCGCGGCACGGTGAACCGCCAGGACCTGCTGGAGACCTTTGGCGTGTCGCCGGCCCAGGCGACCGCCGACTTGCAGAAGTTCCAGGAGCTCTGCCCGGGCGTGCTGCACTACAACCTCAAGCGCAAGCGCTACGAGAGTCGGTCGGACATGACCTGCCGGCTGCACGAGCCGCGCCTGGAGGAGGCGCTGGCACGGTTTCTGGGCGCCGACCTCGCCGCACCGACCGGCTTGCTGGACGCGGCGACGGTACCGGCGACCGTGGCCACCGTGGTATTGCCACGACGCTCCGCCCCCACAGCGGTGGTGCGCGCGGTGTTTCTGGCCGTGCTGCACGGCCTGCGGCTGCGCGTGCGCTACCAGAGCCTGAGCGGCAAGGCCCTCACCTGGCGCTGGTTGCGGCCGCATGCCTTCGGCCACGACGGCTACCGCTGGCATGTGCGCGCCTGGTCGGAGGAATCCGAGCTGTTTTTGGACTTCGTGCTCGGCCGCATTATCGAGGTCGAATGGCCGGAGGAAGCCGTCGACCTGCCCGAGCCGGATGCCGACTGGGACACGTGGGAGGAACTGGTCCTGCAGCCCTGCGCCGGTCTCAGCCCGGAGCAGCGTGCGGCGGTGCTGAGCGACTACGCCATGACGGATGGCAGGCTCGTGCTACGCGTGCGCCGGGCCATGGTCGACTACACACTCGCCCACCTGCGCCTGCCGCTGCGCAGCGGCAATGAGCCGGGGCCGGTGCTGGAGCTGGTGGCACCCTGAGGCCGGACCAGCTCATCGGCCTGCCCTCACGCCGCGGGCTCCTGCGGCAGGTACGGCTGCAGCAGTTCCAGCAGTTCGGGCAAGCGGTCGGTGTGTTCTGAAATGTACACCTGGCCGTGGTCACGGCTGTGCAGCACGAACGCATTGATGCCGTTGTTGCTGTAGAAGGTCCACTGGGTGATTTCGGTCAAAGGAATGGTGCGCTTCAACAGCCAGTAGTTCCGTCCCGTGATCCGGCCATCGCGGACCGTGATGGATGCCAGCCTGATCAGCTGGGCAAAGAGAAACGCGACGCCCATGGAAAACACCGGGCAGGCGGCCAGCAGAAGCAGGGTCCCAGCGGGGCTCAGGTGCTCGAAGGTTTTGGCGGAATCCCAGCCCAGCAGGATGTGGCGGATCAGCATGAACAGCAGCAGCGGCACGAGGATTGCCACGGACATGTGGACGGTGAGCGACCGAAACAACCGCCGCCATTCGACGGGAAAGGTGGCGTCGGGAGGTGTCATCGGTTTGTCATGGCTGGGCGCTGCAGGCGCTTGGCGCAGCCCCATGGTGCGAGCTGGCAGGCTCTTTTGTCAATGCCGGACTGCCAGTGGCAGAACACGCCCACGGAACTCACCACCACCCCACTTCGAGTTCCAGCGGCCGGTGATCGGAACCGAGGTCGGGACCGGTGCGGCGACTCCGCAAGACCAGCGGTGCGGTGACGAAGGCGTGGTCGATGGGCAGGGCGAAGATCGAGCCGGCACGCCAGGTCGGTGGCCAGGCCGGATGCAGGGAGCTGAAACCGGCGTCCGTCAGCGGCCGCAGGGCCTGCGACCATGGCGTCGCATTCAGGTCGCCGGCCAGCACGACGGGCTGATCCTGGCCGGCCGTCCACTCGGCCAAGGCCGCGAGTTGGGCGTCGCGCAGGGCCGACAGACGGCCGCCGATCGGCGGCGGTGGATGGGCGCCGAGAAAGACCAGCCTCCGCCCCTGGTGCACGAGTTCGGCCTGCACGACGGGCGGGCCCGCCGCCGGCTGGAAAACGCGCAGGTCATGCA
>CANNUR010000202.1 GCA_947523045.1 uncultured Prosthecobacter sp. | reverse complement strand
AGCCTGTGCTGCGGAATACGAAGTCCCAACCAAGAAGGATTGCGGACCGCTCAAAGCAATTTCTGACCCAGACCAATTCATCAAGACTCTCAAAATTTGGGAAAAAGAAGTTCAGGAGGTGAGATTCGATAAGATCGTGGCGATAGAGGCCCTGGGGCTTCCTTACGGCGGTGCATTAGCCTGCAAATTCGGCAACGGGCTGGTGGTCCTGCGGAAAGCTCAAGGAATATTGGAAGAGGATGCCGATCTTTTCCAGATGGGAGAGGAGTTTGCGGATCATTCGGGCAAAACAAAACAATTCCGCCTTTTAAAGGATTCCATCAATCCCGGCGATAAGGTCCTCCTGGTGGATGAGCATGCAGAAACCTGCGCGCAATTGGTGGCAGCGGCAAGACTCATCCTCGCTCGCGGAGCCTCTGTCGAAATGATCTGCCTCCACTCAGTTTCGGACAAAGCTCAACACAAGCTCCAACACGTGACGTGCCCATTTCCGAAAGTTGTTTTTACCAAGCCAAATACCTCTCCAACGCATCGGCTTGCCCAATGGGACAGGGAAATTGACAGCTATTGGGCTGATGCTCTGAAGCCATGACCATCCCTCCCCTCCTCCACCGCATCACGGCCGCGCAGCCGTACCCGTTACTGTTTGCCACCATCAGCGGAGCGCACCTGTATGGTTTCCCATCGCCGGACTCGGACTTCGATTTGCGCGGTGCGCACGTGCTGCCGCTGGCGAGGGTTTTGGGGCTGGAGACTCGCGATGAGACGGTGGAAGACAGCCGCGTGATCGAGGGGCTGGAGATGGACATCGTCTCGCATGACGTGCGGAAGTTCTTCAGCCTGCTGCTCAAGAAAAACGGCTATGTACTCGAACAGCTCTACTCGCCGCTCATCGTCCACACGACGCCGGAGCATGAGGAGCTGAAGCAGATCGCTAGGGGCTGCATCACTCGCCACCACTCGCATCATTATTTTGGCTTTTCGCATTCACAATGGACACTGTTTGCCAAGGAATCGCCAAGGCGAGTGAAGCCGTTGCTGTATGTCTATCGCGTTCTGCTCACAGGCATCTGGCTCATGCGCACGGGCGAAGTCGAGGCAAACCTCGTCACGCTGAATGACACTTTCCGCCTGACCTTCCTCGCGGATCTTATCGCCCGCAAACTCGCCGGACCGGAGCAGTCCACGCTGGAGGATGCCGATCTGGTCTTTCACCAGGATGAATTCGAACGCCTCCGCGTCGAACTCCAAGCCGCTCACGATGCCAGTACACTGCGTGAGCTTCCAGAGGAAGCTTCACGAGCCGCTTTGAATGATCTGCTCGTTAGGATGAGGCTGAGGACTGCGTCATGAGTATATCTTGATTACCGGTTGCATCTGACAAACATCATGTGATTTTTAGTCACATGTCTGCTTTGAATTTCCCCTGCGAACTGTTTTTTTGTAAACCGCAAAACTTTGTTTTAAACTCGGAATCACCAACGACATTTTTGGATAACGCCGATGGACCAGGGGTCTACCTTTTCACAGTGCAGGTTGAAAACCTGCATCGTGTATTTTATGTTGGTGAATCCCAAAACATCAGCGTTCGCCTGAGGGAACACCTCGCTAATTATCTCAGTGGTAGCTACACCCTTTATTCGCGCAGCGGACTTGAGGCTGGACGACTCGAGTTTTCATGGACATCTCGCGGACAGCTCCGTGAGCAGACGCTTGCCCGATTGGACCAGCATCGGGCGCTGTTGAAAGAGTTCTTTGCTGTCGTTGGCATAACCTACGCCGTTTTCCCCTCCGACCAATTCATGCGTCAGCGGGTTGAATCAGCGATCCTTGATGCCCTGCGGAAAGATCCCACGACGGGTGAGTTCCTGGAGAATTACCGTGTTTCGGTGCGTTCGGACGCTGATCCGCACAAAATCCAAGTGCGCTGCGAAGAGCCGATTCTTGGCCTGCCAAGCAAGCTGCTGGTCTGAGCCTAGCTTTCGGATCTCAAACCAGGTCCGGCAGCGGCTTGTCGGCGTCGCCAAAGCGCTCGGTCCTCACGCCCATGCGTTCCATGAGGGCGAGGTGCAGGCGGCAGAGCTTGCGGTTCTCGTCCTTCTTGTCGAACTCGAAGGCGCGACCGCCGCGCAGGGTGCCGCCGCCGCCGCCGGCGAGCACGAGCGGCAGCTGGGTGGAATCGTGGGCGTTGCCGTCGAACAGGCTGGAGGTGAGCAGGACCATGCTGTTTTCCAGCAGGGTGCGCTCGCCTTCCTGGGTGGCCTGCATCTTCTGCAGCGCCTCGGACCAGACCTGGACCATGAACTCGTTGCTCTTCTGGTAGCCGGCGAGACGCTCGGCGTCGTTGGCGTGGTGGGAGAGTTCGTGCTGGCCGCCCTTCACGCCGATGAACCCGAAGTTCATGTTCGACAGGTCGTTCGTCAGCATGTTGGTGATGACGCGGGTGCGGTCCATCTGGAAGGCCAGCACCATGATGTCGAGCATGAGGCGGACGTGCTCCTCCTGCTGGGCGGGGATGCCGGAGGCGGGGCGCTTGAGCCAGGGTGTCGTCACGCTCGGCCGCCAGCCGCGCGTCTCGGCCTCGGCGGCGTTGAGCTGTTCAGCGCGGGCGATGCGCTGTTCCAGATCGCGCACGGAGGCGAGGTACTCATCGAGCTTCTGGCCGTCGCGCCGGCTGAGCTTGCCGCGCAGGCTCTTGGCGTCGCCCAGCACCAAATCGAGCACGCTCTTGTCGCGCGCGCGCTTGCTGCCGTCGTCGAACAGCTGGTCGAAGGCCTGCTGCGGGTAAATTTCCTTGGGCGCCGGCGTCGTCGGGCTGCTCCAGGACAGGTAGGCGGAGTAGAGCGAGGTGTAGCCGCTGTCGGTGCTGTACTTCGGGCCTTCGGTGCCGATGGCGAGGCTGGCGACCGGCGTCTCGCGGCCGACGCGGGCGGCAACGATCTGGTCCATGGTCAGGCCGACCTCGACGTCGGTCGTGGTCTGCTTGACCTTCAGGCCCGAGAGCAGGTTCATCTTCGGGTAGTGCCCGCCCGGACCGGCGACCGTGGTCGGATTCCACAGGCCCTTGAAGACCATGACCTGATTCTTGATCGCCTCGAGCGGCTTCAGGCTCTGCTGCAGCTCCAGGCCGTTCGGGCCGTTGCTGGCGCCCCAGTGGTGCGGGTTGACGCCGTTGCCGAAGAAGCAGACCGCCAGGCGGCGGGGCGCCTGCGGGGTGCCCTTGACGACGGGCGCACCGAAGGAGGAGACCGATTCAAACCAGGGCAGGCCGAGCATGACGCCCGCACCGCGCAGGAACTGGCGGCGCGTGGACAGGGAGGAGGCTTTCGTGGACATGGGGGGTCAGAAAGATACGCGGCGCGGAGGGCGGAGCTATCGGATTCGTGCGGGCGGCAAGTCCTGCAGCGCAGTTTGCGCTTCCCGGCGGCGGGTTTTCCGATTACGTGATGGGCACATGCACGACGCCGAACCCGCAGACGGCAGCTGGGCCGAGTCCCTGGCGGATTTCCTCCTCCAGCAGCGCGGCGTCGAGGCGATCCGGCTGCATCCCGAACAGCGCACGGTGCAGGTGGCGACGCTCGGCGAGGTCGATGCCCCCCTGCTGCAGGCGCGGCTCAACGAGGTGCTGCGCGCCCTTGATGCCAAGGTGCTCGCCAGCAAGCCCTCCGGCCACCCCGACCTCGGGCCGGTGACGCTGAGCCGCGAGGCCGACGGCGTCCGGCTGCAGATGCCGAGCTGCCCGACCGCGCCGCGCTTCTGGAAGTGGCGCGAGTTCGAGTGGCCGGAGCCCGAGGAGATCGAGGCGCGCAGCCGCGAGGAATGGCGGGCCATGGCCGTGCAGGCCGCCATCTGCGGCATGGCCCTGCTGACCGGCTACCTGCTGGAAAAGTTCGGTGCGGCGTCCGACGTTGTGTCACGCTTTTTGTTCGGTATCGCCCTGGTCAGCGGCGGCTGGGACGCCGCCAAGGACGCCTGGGAAAACCTGCGCGAGCGCCGGCTCGACGTGCACTTCCTCATGCTCGCGGTCGCCGCCGGCGCCGTGGCCATCGGCGCCTGGGAGGAGGGCGCGCTGCTGCTCTTCCTGTTCTCCACCTCGGGCGCGCTCGAGCATTACGTGCTGCACCGCACCCACCGCGAGATCAACGCCCTCACCAAGGCGGCCCCCAAGCTGGCGCGCGTGGTCCTGGCCGATGGCGGCACGGAGTCGCGCGCGGTCGGCCTGCTGCGCAAGGGCGACCTCATCCAGGTTCGGCCGGCCGAGCTGTTCCCGGTCGATGCTGTCATCACCCGCGGCGAGACCGCCGCGGATGAGTCGACCCTGACCGGCGAGTCGGTGCCGGTCGACAAGGGCCTGCACGCGCCGGTTTACGGCGGCACGCTCAACCTCTGGGGCCTGGTCGAGGCGCGGGTCGAACGCCCCGCCACGCAGAGTGCGCTGGCGAAAATCATCGGCCTGATCCAGACCGCGCAGCATTTGCGCGCCCCCAGCCAGCGCTTCACCGACCGCTTCGGCACCAACTACACCCTGCTCACCCTCGCGACGGTGCTGACGATGTTCCTGGTCTGGTGGCTCGCCCTCGGCATCCCGGCCTTCACGACCACGGCCGAGGTGAAATCGGCCTTCTACCGCGCCATGACCCTGCTCGTGGTCATGAGCCCCTGCGCCCTGGTGCTGTCGATCCCCTCGGCCATCCTCGCCGCCATCGCCTGGGGCGCGCGCCGCGGCATCCTCTTCCGCGGCGGCGCGGCGATCGAAAAACTCGCCGAGGTGCAGGTGGTCGCCATGGACAAGACCGGCACGCTCACCGAGGGCAACCTGCGGGTCGCCCAGGTCGAGAGTTTTCCGCCAGGGCGCGAAGACGCCATCCTCAAACTGGCGGTCACCCTCGACGCCCATTCGAACCACCCGGTCGCCCGCGCCATCAGTCGCCACGCCGAGGAGCGCGGCATCGCCCCGGGCGAACTGCTCGAGTTCGAATCCATTCCCGGCCAGGGCCTGCGCGGCCGCAGCGCCGACGGCGTCACCTACGTCGGCCGGCGCGAACTGGTCGGCCAGGGCGACTTCGCCCGCTGGCTCAACGACGTGCCCGACGCGCCGCTGGGCTTCTCCGAGGTCTGGGTGCTCAATGAAGGCGCCATGGGTCGCATCCTGCTCAAGGACGAAATCCGCAGTGGCAGCAAGGCGGTGCTGGAAGCGCTGGCCGCCGAGGGCGTGCTGACCGTCATGCTCACCGGCGACCGCCGCGCCGCCGCCGTGCAGGTGGCCCAGGAGTTGGGCGTCGCCGATGTCCGCGCCGGCCTGCATCCGGAGGACAAGGTGACCGCCATCCGCGAGTTCACCGCCCAGGGGAAGAAAACCGCCATGCTTGGCGATGGCGTCAACGACGCGCCCAGCCTCGCCGCCGCCGATGTCAGCATCGCCATGGGTGCGCGCGGCAGCGACGCCGCGCTCGAGCAGGCCGACATCGTGCTGATGCAGGACAAGATCGAAAAGCTGCTGTCGGCCCGCCACATCAGCCGCTGCGCCCGCGCCATCATCCGGCAAAATTTGGCGATCTCGCTCGGCTCGGTCGTGATC
>CANNUR010000201.1 GCA_947523045.1 uncultured Prosthecobacter sp. | reverse complement strand
GGGCAGGGGATCTGTCGGCGCTGCTGCCGCCTTCGGAACAGCCCTGAACGGTGGTGTGGGACCGTGGTTGCTCTTCTCGTTCTGCTTCGGTAACTGGAATCATCTGGTCTGAAAAACAGACCAGAAGCATCCGGTCGCCCTCAATGGCATCGCAGGGTTTCATGAGGATGATGCGTCTTTTCCTTCAACCTCTCCTCGCCTGCCTGTTGTTCACTCACCCCCTCGCCGCCGCCGAGCCGGTGGCCATCGGCGGTCGCCGCGAATTGTTGGCCGATCGTTTTCTGATCGACGAGCTCAAGGGCCTGCGCCTGCAGTTGCACGCGCCGCGCGATGAGGGCGTGGCGCTCAAGTTCGATAAACCCTGGGAGGGGCTGTTCAGCGGGTACGCGACGATCGTCACGCTGGAGGATGGGCGGTTGCGCGCCTACTACCGCGGCAAGGCGGTGGCCAACCGCGATGGCAGCGAGGAAGAGGTGACCTGCTGTGCGGAATCCGTCGACGGCCGTGTCTGGACCAAGCCGGAGCTGGGTCTCTACGAGGTGCATGGCACACGCCAGAACAACGTCGTGCTGATGCACGCCCAGACGGCGACGCACAATTTCAGCCCCTTCCTCGATGAACGGCCCGGTGTTCCGGCCGACGAGCGTTTCAAGGCCCTGGGCGGCACGATGGAAAGCGGCGGCCTGACCGCCTGGAAGTCGCCGGACGGCCTGCGCTGGCAGAAGCTGGCCGCCGACCCGGTGATCCCCAAGGCGCTGGTGCCCTACAAGTACATGTTCGACTCGCAGAACGTGGCGTTCTGGTCGGTCGCGGAAGGCCGGTACGTGGCCTACTACCGGGTCTTCGAAAACGGCATCCGCCGCATCGTGCGCAGCGACAGCCCCGATTTCCGGAAGTGGTCGGCGCCGGTGCTGCTGGAGTACCGCCATCCCGAGGGTCCGGCACCGATCGAGCATCTGTACACGAACCAGACGCACCCGTACTTCCGCGCCCCGCACCTCTATGTCGCCATCGCCGCGCGCTTCATGCCCGGGCGGCGCGTGCTCAGCGACGAGCAGGCCAAGGCCATCCAGGTCAATCCCGGCTACTTCAAGGACACCTCGGATGCCATCTTCATGACCACGCGTCCGGCTGAAGGCTCGGAGCAACTCGGCTTCTATGACCGGACGTTCCTGGAAGGTTTTATCCGCGGCGGCATCGGCGCGCAAAACTGGGTCTCGCGCACCAACTATCCGGCCTTGAACGTGGTGCCCACCGGCCCGCTGGAGATGTCGATCTTCGTCAACCAGGACTACGCGCAGCCGACGGCGCACCTGCGGCGCTACTCGCTGCGGCTCGACGGCTTTGCCTCGCTGCACGCCGGCTACCAGGGCGGCCAGGCCGTCACCCGGCCGCTGGTGTTCTCCGGCCGTGAGCTGTCGCTCAACTTCGCCACCTCCGCCGCCGGCGGCGTGCGGGTCGGTCTGGAAGGCATTGATGGCAAGGCCATCCCTGGCTTCTCGGTCGAGGATTGCGTGATGCAGATCGGCAATGAGCTGGATCGGCGGGTGATCTGGAAGGCGGGCAGCGATGTCAGCGCCCTCGCCGGCAAACCGCTGCGCCTGCGCTTTGCCCTTCAGGATGCCGACGTCTTTGCCTTTCAGTTCATCGACTGACCCCGATCGGATCCTCAGATGCTGCCGCCATGTCCCTGAAGCTTGTCACCGAACTCAGCGAGCTCGACCTGCGCCTGCGCGAGCGCGCGGTCGAGGGTTTCGTGCCGGACGCCGTCTTCGACATCCACGCCCACCTCTTCCACACCCGTCACTTCGCGGCCGGCAGGCGGCCGGAGTTTCTCGACGAGGACCGCGGCTACGGCCTGGCCGACTTCGACGCGGCCATGGCCCGCTGGCTGCCGGGTCGGCGGGTCGAGGGCTTGTTCTTTGGCTATCCCAGCGCCGGCAACGATCGCGCCGGCGAGAATGACTGGGTGCGCGATCAGGTGCGGCCAGCCGCGCCGTCGTCCGCCTCGCGCGCCCTGGTGCTGGCCGCGCCCGAGGATGGGCCGGAGCTCGTGGCGCAACGGTTGGCGGAGTCGCCCTTCATCGGCATCAAGCCCTACCGACTCTATGCGCCGGTGGCCGACACCCGCGAGGCGGCGATCGAGGACTTTGCGCCGGAGTGGATGTGGGAGTTGTGCGCGGCGCACGACGGCGTGCTCATGCTCCACCTCATGCGCGCCGGTGGCATCACCGATCCGGTCAATGTCGAGGTGATCCGCCGGCTCTGCCAGCGTCACCCGCGCTGCCGGCTGGTGCTGGCCCATGTCGCCCGCTCCTTCCACGATCGCCACGCCCGCGAGGGTCTGCAGGCCCTGGTCGATCTCGACAACGTCGTCGTCGACACCTCGGCGGTCACCCAGGCTGGTGCCTTCCGCGCGGCCCTGGAAATCCTCGGACCGCGCCGCGTGCTCTGGGGTAGCGATTACATGGTGAGCGAGCTGCGAGGCGCCTGCTTCAGTCAGGGCGACGGCTTCACCTGGGTGCATCCAGAGCAGGAGGCGGCGCGCGGGCTGACGGTCTTTGGCGGTTACACTTTGGTCGGTCTGGAGTCGCTGCTGCGCCTGCGCGAGGCCTGTGAGGACCTTGGCCTGAATGCGGCGGACCGGCGTGATCTGTTTCATGACAACGCCCGGCGCCTGCTGGCGCCGCACCTGCCGAGACAGGTCCCGCCCGCGGCGCCGCCCGGCCCGGAGCTGTGGTCGCGCGCGGTCGAGCGGATCTCCTGCGGCACCGGCCTGCTGTCAAAGCGCGCCGCGCAGTTCGATCCGCAGACCTGGCCGAGTTATTTCTCGCGCGCCAGCGGCGCCTGGGTCTGGGATCTGGAGGGGCGGCGCTTCACCGATTTCACCGGCGGAGTGGGTGCGCTGCTGCTCGGTCACGCCGATCCGGCGGTGAATGCCGCCGTGCGCCGGCGCCTGCAGCTCGGCAGCTACAGCACCCTGCTGTCGCCCGATGAGCCCGCGCTCGCCGCGCGGCTGCTTGATCTGCATCCCTGGGCCGGCCGGGTGCGCTTCGCCCGCGGCGGTGGCGAGGCCCTGGCGCTGGCGGTGCGCATCGCCCGTGCCGCCAGCGGTCGCAGCGGCATCGCCTTCTGTGGTTACCATGGCTGGAGCGACTGGTACCTCGCGGCCAATCTGGAGGCCGATGGTGCCCTTGACGGCCACCTGCTGCCCGGGCTTGAGCCGCTCGGCGTGCCGCGCGAGTTGGCCGGCACGGCCGTGCCGTTTCGCTACAACGATCCGGTCGCCCTGCAGCAGGCGCTCGACCGCCTCGGCTCGAATCTCGCGGCCGTGGTCATGGAGCCCATGCGCGCCGAGGCACCGCGCGACGGCTTTCTGCAAACGGTGCAGGCGGAGTGTCGTCGCCGGGGCGCGGTGTTTGTGCTCGATGAAGTCACCAGCGGCTGGCGCTTCGGTCATCCCGGGGCTGCGGCGGTGCTTGGGGTGGAGCCCGATGTGGCCGTGTATGCCAAGGCGATGAGCAATGGCGTGCCCTGCGCCGCCGTCGTGGGTCGCGGGGCGGTCATGGACGCGGCCAACGCGAGTTTCATTTCCAGCAGTTCCTGGACGGATGGCCTCGGTCCGGCTGCGGCCCTGGCCTGCTTGGAGCGACTTGAACAAACGGGGGCGGTGGCGCGGGTGGCGACGCTGGGGGCGCGTTTGCAAAACGGCCTGCGCGCGGTGGCGGCCCGCCATCCGGCCCTGCGACTTCTCGTGGGCGGTCAACCCTGCGCGCCGTCGCTGCGTTTCGATCTCGGCGATGCCGCCACCGCGGCCCGGACGCTGTGGGTGCGCGGGCTGCTGCGCCGCGGCTTTCTGGCGAGCGGCCAGTGCTATGTCATGGTCGCGCATGACGAAGCCATGATCGATGCCCTGCTCAGTGCTGCCGACGAGGTTTGCACCGAGTTGGTTGCTCTTCAGGACCGGGAACAACTGGTGGCGACCGCCGGCAGCGGAGCGCAGGCGGGTTTTGCGCGACTGGCGTGAGGGTCTGGGTGGATCCTCAGATTTCAGCGGGGAGGTCCACGTCGGGACAGCGCGCCTCCCTCCCGCCGACGGCGGGCGCGGGTTGTTTTCCCTTGAAGGGGCAGGTGCCCCCGCCGTTGGTGGGGCATGCAACGCCGTTCCTTCTTCGCCACCGCCGCCGCCGCGCTGTTTGCCTCCTCCGCCCGCGCTGCTGCGGCGCCCCTGAAGGTGGGGCAGATCGGTGCGGCCCATCCGCACGCCGCCGGCAAGCTGGCCGCCCTGCGCAGCCTGCCCGAACTCTGGCAGGTGGCGGGCCTGGCCGAGACCGACGCTGCCCTGCGTGCCAAGCTGGAAAAAGGGGCTCCTTACGCCGGTCTGCCGCTTTTTTCGGAAGCCGACCTGCTCGCCCAACCGGGTTTGCGCGCGGTGGCGGTGGAGACGCGGTTGGAGCAGGCCTGCGCAACCGCCCTACGTTGCCTGCAGGCCGGGCTGCACGTGCATCTCGACAAGCCGGGCGCGGTCGATCACGCGGAATTTCAGGCGATGCGTCTCGAGGCCGAGCAGCGCGGCCTGACGGTGCAGATGGGCTACATGCTGCGCTACAACCCGGCCTTTGAGCTGCTCTTCCGTGCCGTGCGCGAGGGCTGGCTGGGCGAGATCACCGAGATCGATGCCGCCATGGGCAAACTTGCCGATGCCGGCACGCGCACAGCCATCGGGGCCACGCCCGGCGGCGGCCTGTTCGAATTGGCCTGCCATGTGATCGATGCCGTGGTCACCCTGCTGGGCCAGCCGGCTTCAGTGACGGGTTTTTCGACGCCGACCCGCGACGACGGGGTGCCGGACAACCAGATGGCCGTGCTGCAGTACGCGCGGGCGACCGCGGTCGTGCGCTGCAACCATGCCGACCCGTTTGGCGGCCCGCGCCGCCGCTTCAACGTCACCGGCACTGAGGGCACCTTCGAGATTCTGCCGCTCGAATCCGGGCGCGTTCAGCTGTCGCTTACCCAGGCACGCGGCGGCTACAAGAAGGGCACGCAGACCCTGCAGCTCGACGTGCCCAAGGGTCGTTACGACCGCGAGTTCATCGATCTGGCCGCGGTGGTGCGTGGCGACAAGAAACTGGCCTGGGATGCCGTCCATGACATCGCCGTGCATGACACCGTGCGGCGCGCGGCGGGGCTGGCCTGAGATCGCTGGCTTCAGGTGGTTTGTGTCAGCGAGTTGCCGGCATAAAAAAGCCCGGCGACCATGCAGGCCGCCGGGCGAAGGAGCATCAACGATCAGAATGCCAAGCTGCGCGCCGCATTCAGGACATCCAGCGTGCCGCGGGTCGTCTGCATGAAGTTGCTGCGCTTCTGCTGCTCGAGCATCATTTCTTCCGAGACCTGCTGGCGCTGGCGGCTGTATTGAGTGGCCTGCTGCTCGCTGATCTGGGCGTCGGCCCGGCCGCGGGTGGCATTCAGGTAGGCGGCGTCGGAGCCGGCGCCGAGACTGGAGACGCTGGGGCCGCCGGTGGTGCAGCTCGAAAGCGTCAGACCAAGGAGGGTGGCAAGGAGGAGGGTGGGCTTCATGGGAGTGGGTTGTCT
>CANNUR010000200.1 GCA_947523045.1 uncultured Prosthecobacter sp. | reverse complement strand
TACGATTGTGCCGGTGGCGCCATTGTTTTGAAGTGTCAGGCTGCGGCTGCCGCCGCTTTCGCCAATGCTGCCGGTGATCGTGCCGATCGGCGTGCCGGTGGTGTTGGTGCTGATCCCCGTGTTGGCGGTCAGGGTGATGGCGGCCGCAAGGGTGCGGTCGGTGTCGAAGCGGATCGCGCCGCGGTTGCCGCTGCCGGTGCCAGCGAGTTCGAGCGGCACGTCGAGCGAGCCGGTTTGGCCGTAGTTGAGGATGAGGCTGTTGCCGGTCTGCACGGCGATTTTGCCCAGACTGCTCAGCGAGGCGAGATTGCGAATTTCAAGAAACAGGCCGCCGCCCCCTGCGGCATTGGCCAGGGTCAGCGTGCCGGTCCAGGTGTTGGCGCCGCTGAGGCGCAGCAGGCCGAGATCGGAGCCGTTCTTTTCCAGAGTGATGTTGCTGCCCGCCAGGGCCGAATTGAAGGTCAGGCGCGCCACCCCCGTGTTGGTGACGCCATTGCCGACGCGGATGAAGGCGTTGTCGGCGAGCTGCAGGGTGCCGCCGTTGAACTGGTAGGCGAGGTTGCTTCCGCTGATGTCGAGCGCCTGAAACTCCAGGCCCGCCGCCTGGATCGTGCCACTGACGGTGATCGTGTTCGTCGTGCCGAGCGCGCCGCCGTTGCCAAACAGGGCGATGGCACTGCTGTTCCACACACCGGTGCTGCTGCCGTTCCACCAGCGGCTGTCCGTGGTGTTCCAGGTGCCGGCGCCGTCGGTCACACCAGCGTCGGTGCCATTGGCATCCCATTGCAGGGTCTGGGCGGTGGCGGGGCTGCCGGCGAGCAGCCCGCCGAGGAACAGCGCGGCACGCCAGGGCAAGGACCGGCGACCGCCGCAGGCGGCGAAAAGGAGGTTGGCAATCATTGGGGGGTCGTCAACCTAACCCCAATTTCGGCCTCTGCATCTGTCAGGCTCTTTATTGTTAAATAAAGGAAAAGCGTATCAATGGGCTGCGAGGAGCAAGCGATCCCGGCGTTACCGTGCTGGCCGATGGCCTTTCTTCTGCATGCCTTCCGTTCAGTCATTCTTGGCCGGTTTGTCCCTGCTGGCCCTGTCGGCGGTCGCCACCGACCGTCCCAACGTGATCTTTATCGATGCCGACGACCTCGGGTTTGGCGACCTCGCCTGCCACGGTCATCCGCGAATCCAGACGCCGCACCTTGACCGGCTCGCCCGCGAAGGCACCGATTTCCAGAGTTTCACCGTCGTCAATCCGGTCTGCTCGCCGAGCCGCACCGGCATTGTCACCGGCCAGTTTCCCTCCCGCTGGAGCGTGCATCAGCACTTCGCCGGGCACGCGGAAAACGTCGCCCGCCAGATGCCCGACTGGCTCGATCCGCGCGCGCCGCTGCTGCCGCGCGTGCTGCAGCAGGCTGGCTACCGCACGGCCCACTTCGGCAAGTGGCACCTCTCCGGCGGCGGCATGAGCGATGCGCCACTGCCGGCCGCCTACGGCTACGACGAGGCCGCGGTCTGGACCGGGCCGGGTCGCCACGTGTTTGACGGCCTGGATTACCGCTTCGCCAACGGCGAGGCCTCGGCCCACGACCGCCACGCCGCCTCCTGGATCAGCGTCGCCGCCACCGATCACGCGCTGCGCTTCATCCGCGCCTCGGGCGACCGCCCCTTCTACCTCAACCTCTGGCTGCATGAGACGCACCACCTGGTGTCGGCGACCGACGAGGACAAAAAGCCCTACGCCGACGTACCGGAGCCGCAGCGCACCTACTACGCCGCGGTCAGCCGGGCCGATCGCCAGGTCGGCCGCGTGCTCGACCTGCTCGATGAGCTGGGGCTGGCAGAGAAGACCCTGGTGATGTTCTCCAGCGACAATGGTCCCGAGAACAGCCATGCGCAGCCGGGACAAAAATTCTATTACAGCCAGGGCAGCACCGGCGGCCTGCGCGGTCGCAAGCGCAGCCTGCTGCTCGGCGGCATCAACGTGCCCTTTCTGGTGCGCTGGCCGGGTGTGGTGCCGGCGGGGCGTGTCGACACGCAGACGGCGCTGGCCGGCGTCGATGTCTTTCCCACCGTGCTCGCCGCGACCGGGGTGCCGGCGCCGGCGGGTTACGTGGCGGATGGGGAGAACCTGCTGCCCGCCTTCCGGGGCGAGGCCCAGGAGCGCGGCAAGCCGGTGTTCTGGTGGTGGCAGGGCCGGCACCAGGGCGACGACTGGCCGGCCTTCGCGATGCGCGAGGGGCGCTGGCTGCTCGTCCACGATGAAGAGGGCAAGCGGCTGGAACTGCATGACGTCGTCGCCGACCGGGCCCAAACGGTCAACCGCGCCGCGCAGGAGCCCGAGCGCGTGGCGCGCATGAAGGCGGCGATCGTCGCCTGGTTTGCCAGCCTGCCGAAAACGATCGATCCCGAGTTGCAGAGTCGCGCGCCGGCCGCACGCAAGTCGCCAGCGGCCGCCAAGGCCACCGCCAAGGCGCCCGACCGCGCCGTCGCGTTTGCGCGCTGGGACAAAAACGGCGACGCCGCGTTGACGCTTGAGGAGTATCGCAACGGCCTTGCTCAGAAGGACAACGCCGAGGCGCGCTTCAAGAACTTCGATCGCGACGGCGATGGCCGTCTGACGCGCCTGGAATTTGTCGGTGCCGACGTCAAGTAGGCCGGCTCACTTGTCATCGAGCGCACGGCGGATGCGGTAGCGTACGGCGAGCTGGTGGGCCGGTGTGCCGGGGAATTCCAGCGCGCGGATGCGTTCGATCTGCAGCAGCGCGCTGCTCTGCGTGGCGGGGTAGTGGGCGCTGCTGTGGGCGAGGTTGAGCAGGCGCGCCAGGTACTCGAGCTGCAGGTTCTGGCGCATCGTGCTCATCGGCTTGGCCGGGTCGTCGCCGGTGAAGATGGCGGTGGTCAGGCGTTCGAGCACCTCGTCGAGGCCGACCGTGTTGCCATACAGGCCGCTGTCCTGGATGCGTTGCAGGGTTTGCGGGTGCAGCAGGTGGTTGAGCAGGCCGGTCTGGGTGCGGAAGACCAGCTCGTGCAGCTTCGGATCCTCGGTGCCGTCGCCGTGATCAAAGCCGCGGCGCTGCTGCTGCAGATGGGCGTACAACTCCGCCGGCGCGGCGAAGGCGTCGGGGGCGAAGGCATGGCGGGCGAGGGCATCGAGGGCCCGTCGCTGCGCTTCGGCGGCCACCGGCTGGAAGGGGCGCACGCCCGGAGCCTGGCCCTGCAGGACGCGCTCGACCTGAACGCCGCCGACGTAGCGCGCGATGGCGTTCAAGGCACTGGAGGTCTCGCGCTGCAGGGTCAGGTAGGCCTGGCCAACCTCCTGCCAGCTGCGGCCCGGCTCGGCGGTTTCCGCGAGCACGCGCTGCAGTTCGGCGCGCACAAGCTCGCAGCGTTGCGTGCCGTAGGTGATGGGATCGCTGCTGAGGTCGAAGAGCATGGCGCGCGGATCGATGGCCTTGCCGGGGTCGCGCATGTCGTCGCCGTCATTGGCAAAGGCCAGCTCGGGGCGGTGCGACTGACCGGCGAGGGCTTCGAGACGCTTCGCCTCCTCGACCGGATCCTCGAGCGCTTCGCTGTAGCCAAACTGGATCGCCCAGGTGTCGTAAGGGCCGGGGCGCGTGGTGTAATACTGGCCCTGCTGGACGCCGGGCGGAGCAACGTTGACGGACGGGTAATCCATGACCGAACCGGTGAGTCCGGTTTTCTCCGTCAGCTCGGCACGGTGGATGTCGACCGGGTTGTGAAGGTGGCTGGAGCGGAAGTTGTGATTGAGGCCGAGGGTGTGGCCGACCTCGTGCAGGGCGAGGTAGTAGAGGGCTTCGCGGGTCAGGCGGTCGAGTTCAATGCGGTCGCTCTTGCGCAGCTGCAGCAGGGTGCGGCCGAAAAGCAGGCCCTGGCGCGTGCAGCCGCAGGCCAGGCAGGCGTGCGGGTCTTCGCTGGCCGGCAGGGCCGCGCCAGGATCGTCGAACAGCCGGCTGGTGAGCAGGCGCTTGGAGATGAAGCTGAACTCCAGCATGATGTCGGCGCCAAGGATCTGGCCGGTGCGCGGATTGGCAAAGCTCGGCCCGTAACCCCCGAACGGCGGGTTCACACTGCTGGTCCAGCGGATGACGTTGTACTCGATGTCGCCGGCATCCCAGGTGGCGTCGTCGGGCTGCTGACGCACGACGATGGCGTCCTTGAAGCCGGCCGTCTCAAAGGCCTCGTTCCAGCGCAGGATGGCCGCGCGCAGGGTGTCGCGAAACTCGACCGGCGTGGTGTTCTCCAGCCAGAACACGATTGGCTCCACCGGCTCGCTCAGCGCCGTGCCCGGCTTGCGCTTGACCAGGTGCCAGCGGTGAATGACGTCGCGGTAGGGCGCCGCGTCCGTGCTCGTCATGTCGGTGACCTTGTGGGTGAAGTAGCCGATGCGCGGATCGTCGTGGCGCGGCTTGAAGTCGTTCTGCGGCATCGCCAGCAGGGTGTGCTGCACCTGCACACTGACGTAGCGCGGGTCGGTGACGTCATCGCCGTGCTTCCACTTCGGCTCGGCATTCTCAAAGACGAACTCGGCGGTGACCGCCGTGTTGCGCGGGTAGTTTTTGACCGCGAGGATCTTCGTCTTCGGCTCGGAGAGCCGGCCGAGCACCGACTTGTCGCCGCCCTGCTTCACCGCGGTCAGGGTCTCGCGCAGGAAGAGCGGCGTCGCGGCGATCAGGCAGCTCTGCTCGTCCTCGGCGACCACCAACTCGCTGGCCAACACGGCCGGGCTGGTGTTGGCGCGATGGGCGCGTGCCAGCGGATGCGCGGGATCAAAGTAGAGGGCCGTGTTCTGCTCGACAAACTCGATGCGGTTGAACACGCGGCGCAGGACAAACACCGTCTCGCGCCCGTAGCGCCCGCGGTTGTGGCCCGCCGCCACCGGTCCGTCGACGCTGTGGTTGAAGTAGATGAACTCCGGGCCGAGTTGCGACCGACTCACCTGCAGCCAGGGCGTGCCGGTCTCCGGATCCAGATAGACCCGGAAGAGGCCGTCGAACTTCTGGAAGGTGCGGGTGAACTCGGCGATCGTCTTTTTCTTGGCCGGTTCCGCCGGCTTGGTCGCGGCCGGTGCTTGGCTGTTTGCCGGGGCCGTCGCGGCTGTCTGAGGCGCAGGCTTGGGTTCAGGCTTGGGCTCTGGCTTGGGCTCTGGCTTGGGCTCTGGCTTGGGCTCGGGTTTGGGTTCCGGTTTGGGTTCCGGTTTGGGTTCCGGTTTGGGTTCCGCTGCGCTCACAGGCAGGAGGTGGGCTGGTGCATCGGCTTGGAGAAAGCCGGTGGTGAGCAGCAGGGCGAGGGCGAGACGGTGGAGCATGGTTGGAACAGAGCTGTCCCATGACAACGGCCCAGCGCCGCTTTCTTGGGGAGGGATTTGTCGCGAACTGGGAAGGCGAGGGTTCAGAAGTCGTCGATCACCACCTCGCCGGTGCGTTCGCCGCCGGGGAAAAAGCCGAGACCGTAGCCGTAAGCGCCCTGATGGAAGACGCCGTAGAACGGGGTGAACTGGCTGGAACCGGGTGCCCGAATCTTGCCGCTGAAGGTGCCGGTCTTGGGATCGATCTTGATCGCGCAGCCCAGCGGGTTGCCTGGCTGGGTGACGG
>CANNUR010000199.1 GCA_947523045.1 uncultured Prosthecobacter sp. | reverse complement strand
GCCTTTGACGACGCCAATGACAGCCGTCGCCCCGCCGTGCTCATCGTCCACCAGTGGACCGGCATCAGCGACCATGAAAAGGAGCGCGCCCGCGAACTCGCGGCCCTTGGCTACAACGTGCTGGTGGCGGATGTTTACGGCAAGGGCGTGCGCCCGAAACCGCCGGCCGCCGGCCAGGAGGCGGGCAAGTACAAGAAGGATCGCGACCTGCTGCGCGCCCGTCTGCAGGCCGGCCTGAAGGTGCTGCTGGCCGACAGCCGCACCGATGCCGCCCGGGTCGCCTGCATCGGCTACTGCTTCGGCGGTTTGGCCGCGGTCGAACTCGCGCGTGCCGGCGCGCCGCTCAAGGGCGCAGTCAGTTTCCACGGCAGCCTGGATTCGCCCAAGCCGCAGGACGGCCGCAACATCCGCTGCCGCGTGCTCGCCCTGCACGGTGCCGATGATCCCTTCGTCGCGCCCGCCGACCTCGCCGCCTTCGAAAAGGAGATGAAGGACAACGGCGTCGATTACAAGCTCGTGCAATACCCCGGCGCCGTGCATGCTTTCACCCAAAAGGCCGCCGGCAACGATCCCTCGAAGGGTGCCGCCTATCTCGAATCCGCCGACAAGGCTTCCTGGGAGGAACTGAAGGCCTTCTTCACCCAGATTTTCCGTCGCTGACACCATGCCGCGTCCCGCCCTCGCCTTGGTCCTGCTGCTGGCCGGAGCGTCGGCGGCAGACGGACCAACCACGGCTGAGCCCACCGACTTCATTCGCTTCGTCGAGGCCGAATCCGGCGATTCCCTGCAGACGGCCCTGGTGCGCTACCAGCGCGACGACGGCGTGCAGGTCGATCTGATCGGCGCGGTGCACGTGGCCGACCGCGCCTACTTCGACGAACTGAACCGTCGCTTCACCGCCTACGAGGCTGTCTTGTACGAACTCATCGGTGGCCCGCATCCCGGCAAGGATCAACCGCGGGCCGGGGCCGCTGACGAGCGACTCGCCTGGCTGGGGCAGCTGCAGGAGAGCGTGCGTCGCAGCCTGGAACTCGAGGGCCAGCTCGCGTGCATCGATTATGGTGCGGCCAACTTCGTCCATGCCGATCTCACCACCGAGGCCTTCTTCGCCTCGCAGGAGAAGCGCCAGGAGAGTTTTCTCGGGCTTTGGTTCAAGGCGCTGCAGGCGCAGAAGGCGGCCGCCGGCGAGCGTCCGCAGCCGGGCTTGGCGGCGCTGCTGCGCATCCTCTTCAGCGGCGACAGCGCCACCGAGATGAAGCGGCTCATTGGCCGCGAGTTCGACAGCCTGGAGCCGGTGCTGGCCGGGGTCGAGGCGGGCGGTGGCACCACCCTGGTCGGCGAGCGCAACCGCCATGCCCTGGAGGTGATGGCCCGCGAGGTCCAGAACGGCCGCCGCAAGCTGGCGATCTTCTATGGAGCCGCCCACCTGCCCGACCTTGAGACGCGGCTGCTTGCCCTTGGCTTCCGCCGCGAGCGCATCGACTACCTCAAGGCTTGGCATTTGCCGGCGCGAAAAAGTTAAAACATCCCTTGCATCTCGATGGGCCGTGCTATTGTTGCGGCCCGTTTTCAACCCTCGCTCGGGTGGCGGAATTGGTATACGCGCAAGACTAAGGATCTTGTGCCGAAAGGCTTAAGGGTTCGAGTCCCTTCCCGAGCACCACTCCCTTCGGGGAGCCTTGACTCAAGCAAGTCATGCGTGAAACGGAAATTCACCCCGCCGCGACGGAGCATGTGTGGGCCGAAGACCACCCGCCTCTTGGGTGGCGGCCACGCGCTTGACCCTGAGCGAGCAGGCTGAAGCCATGCACGCGCTCCAGGAGCGCGCAGTGTGCCCTTCCGGCGAAAACGCCAGGGTCGGAAAATTCGCAGTTGGATTCACAGCCGGATGCTGTTGGATAAACGGCCCTGCCGTAGTTTCCAACGACCATGGATCTGTCCTACACCTACCTCATCGCCCCGTCCCTGCTGATCCTGGTCGTCATTGCCGCGGTCTGGCTGGATCGCTTCAGCGTGCCGGTGATCCTGGTGGCGCTGGGCACCGGCATCCTGTTTGGCAGCGACGTGCTCAATGTCTGGTACTTTGAGGACGCGGCCCTCACCAATCAAATCGCCAACCTCGCCCTGGTTTTCATTCTCTTTCAGGGCGGCTTTTCCACCAAGCAGGTGGCCGTGCGGCAGGTGGCTTTGGCGGCGGGCGGACTCGCCACCTGGGGGGTCATTCTCACCTCGCTCGTCAGCTATGTCTGCCTGCGCCACGTGCTCGGCTGGCCGCTGGAAATTGCCCTGCTGCTGGCGGTGATCCTGTCCTCGACCGATGCCGCCGCCATCTTCTCGATCCTGCGCCGGCAGGCTCTGCCACCGCGCTTGTCCGCCACCCTGGAAGTCGAAAGCGCCGCGAACGACCCCATGGCCATCCTGCTCACCGCGGCAGCGGTGGAAATGCTCAAGTCCGGAGAGGGCATCGGCTGGGAAACCGCCGGCCTGTTCCTGTGGAAATTCACCGCGGGTCCGGCCGTCGGCTGGCTGCTCGCACGCGGGGCCGTCTTCCTGTTCAACCGCCTCAACCCGCAGGAGCGCGGTTACTACTACGTGCTGCTGGTCGGCGTCATCCTGCTCAGTCACGGCCTCACCGAACTCGTCCACGGCAGCGGCATGCTCGCCGCCTTCACCGCGGGCTTTGTCATGGGCAACAGCCACTTCATCTACAAGCAGGGCGCGCGCAATTTCTCGGCGGCCCTCTCCACCATTGCCAACATCGGCGCCTTCGTCTTCATGGGGCTGCTGGTCTTCCCGCACCGCTGGGCCGGCCTGTGGACCGATGGCCTGGTGCTTTTCGCGGTGCTTACCCTGGTTGCCCGCCCCGCCGCCGTCTGGCTCGGCACCCTCGGCATGGGCTTCAGCATGCGCGAGAAACTCTTCGTCAGCTGGGCTGGCCTGCGCGGGGCCGTGCCCATCGCCCTCGCCACCCTGCCCCTCGCCGAGGGCCTGCCCGCCGGCGAGGACGTCTTCAACCTGGTCTTCTTCGCCGTGCTGCTGTCGGTCGCCCTGCAGGGCGGCACGCTCGGTCCCATGGCCCGCCTGCTCGGCCTGAGCACCCCCTCAAGGCCGATGCCGCGCTACGCGCTGGAACTCGTCACCATGGCCAAGAGCGACCTCGATCTGGTGGTGGTCGACATGCCGGATCCGCAGGGCTGCCTGGGGCCGCGCATCCGCGACCTGCGCCTGCCACCCGGCGCTGTCATCACCCTCATCATCCGCGACGGCGAGGTGCTCATTCCCAAGGGCAACACCCGCCTGCTCGGCTGGGATCAGGTCACCGTGCTGGCGCGCGCCGAAGATGAGGACCGGGTGCGGGCCGCCCTGCTCGACCCCTTCACCACCCCCTTCGTCGAAACCGGCGCCGCCATCTGACAACGGCCGGCCGGGGGACCGGAGTCGACTGCATCAGACACGTTTCAGCGCTCCCTGCGTCGACACCGGCGTTCAGCCGGAATGGTCAAAGCTGCAATGCGGGCTGGCGGTGCCTCATGCACGGCTGTCGCTGCAGACAAAAAACCGGCGCCGCCAGGGACGACGCCGGTTGCAGGGGAATGGACCATCGCTCAGGATTCTTCCGCGGCCGGCGGCGGGCGCAGCAGCGACCAGCCAATGCCGGCGCCGAGAATCAGCACGACGATGGTCAGGCTGACCGAGTTTGGCAGGTGGTAGTGGAAGGCCGCACCGATCAGCTTGGCGGAGACGAAGACGAGCAGGATCATGACCGCCTTGTCGAGGGCCCAGAAGCGGTTTTGCGCCGCCACCAGCAGGAAATACAGGCTGCGCAGGCCGGCCGCCGCCCACAGGCTGGAGGTGATCATCAGGTAGGGATCGCGCACGACGGCGATGATGACCGGCATCGAGTCGAAGGCGAAAATCATGTCGCAGACCTCAATGCAGACCAGGCAGAGGAAGAGCGGCGTGGCGCCCTTGTCGAAGAAGCGGTGCGATTCGATCGACGGATTCACGCGCGCGAAGCGCTTGACCAGGCTCACCGACCAGTGCTTCGAGTAATCGATCTCCTCGTCGTCATCGCCCGCGGTCCACATCTTCCACACCGTCCACAGCACGACGGCGGCGAAGGCGATCAGCACGTAGGGGCTGAGGTTGACGATGATGGCGCCGGCACCGAGGAAGACAAAGCGCAGGCCGATGGCACCGAGGATGCCCCAGTAGAGAATGCGGTGCTGCAGTGGCTGGTTGGCCTCCAGGGTCAGGCCGAAGGATTTGAAGATGAGGTAGAAGGCAAAGAGGTTGTCGACCGCCAGCGCCTTTTCGAGCACGTAACCGGTCAGGTACAGGCTGGCCTGCTCCCAGTCGCGCTCCATGCCGATGTACACCCCGAACAGCAGGGCGCAGACCACCCAGACAGCCGACCACATCGCGGCATCGCCGATGGTGATGGGTTTGTCCTTCTTGTGCGAACGCAGGTCGATCCAGACGGCGAGGACAAAGGGCACCAGGAAGATGAGCACCTGGTTGAGGGTGATGCCGGCAAAGGCGGCGAGCGGGTTCGCGAGGGGGTCGGGGGGTGTCATGATGGACCGGAGGCGGTCGGTGGGTTGGGCGCGCTAGATTGGCGGAGGCCGACCGGGATGCAACCGGGCTTTTGGACCTTGAGTGCGCAGGGGCTGCCGGAGCCGCGATTTTGACCTGCCGCGCACGAATCCTGCTTTGCAAGACCCGACTTTCCGTTACTGCTGCCCTGCACCATGTTTGCCATCCCCCGTTCCAGCGGCCTGCTCCTGCATCCCACCTCCCTGCCCGGCCGTTACGGCATCGGCGAAATCGGCCCGGAGGCGCATGCCTGGCTGGAGGAACTGGCGCGCATGGGCCAAAAGCTCTGGCAGATGCTGCCGCTCGGTCCCACCGGCTACGGCGCCTCGCCCTACCAAAGCCTGTCGTCCTTCGCCGGCAATCCGCTGCTGATCTCCTTCGAGTCCCTGGCCCTCGACGGCGTGCTCACCCTGGAGGAACTGGCGCGCGCTCCACACTTCCCCGACGGCCGCGTCGAGTTCACCCGTGTCGAAGCCTACCGCGAGGAGATGCTGCGCCTCGCTGCCGGTCGCTTCCTCAGCCAGTGCGAACGCAGCGCGCTGGTGGCCCGCGCCTTGGAAGCCTTCGCCGAGCGCGAGGCCGACTGGCTGGAAGACTTTGCCCTGTTCATGGCACTGAAACGCCTGCACGCGGGTCGCCCCTGGCATGAATGGCCGGAGGAACTGCGCCAGCGCGATCCGGAGGCGCTGGCCGCCGCCCGCCAGGGACTGAAGCGCGAGATCGACGAGATCAAGGCGCTGCAGTTCTTCTTTGACCGGCAGTGGCAGAAACTGCACGCCCATGCCCGCGAACTCGGCATCGCCCTGATCGGCGACATCCCCATCTTCACCGCCCACGACAGCGCCGATGTCTGGGCGCGGCCCGACCTCTTTGAACTCGATGACAACGGCGCGCCCACCGTCGTCGCCGGCGTGCCGCCCGACTACTTCAGCGCCACCGGCCAGCGCTGGGGCAACCCGCTGTACCGCTGGCCGGCGCACGCGGCGGAAGGGTTCGCGTGGTGGCAGGCGCGACTGCGCAAGACCCTGGAGA
>CANNUR010000198.1 GCA_947523045.1 uncultured Prosthecobacter sp. | reverse complement strand
TGCCGGAGGCGGCTGAGCGCCAGGCCGAGGGACGCAGCCTGCTGCCGCTGCTGGAGAATCCCGCCACGGCGTGGCCGGACCGCCACCTGTTCAGCCATGTCGGCCGCTGGCCCAAGGGCAGCGATTATCAGCAGGCCAAGGAGCGCAACGCCAGCGTGCGCAACAGTCGCTACCAGCTGGTCAGCGCCGCCCAGCCGGCGCGCAAGGGCCAGCCGGCTGCCGCGGCGGGCTGGCAGCTCTTTGACCTGGTCGAGGACCCGGCCCAGGAACACGATCTGGCCGCCGAGAAGCCCGAGGTGGTGCGGGCGCTGCGGGCCGAGTACGAGGCCTGGTGGGCGTCGCTGGCCGGTCAGGCCGACCTGCATGAGCAGGCGCGCGGGCCGGAACTGAATCCCTTTGCCGAGCTGTTCTGGCGCCAGTTTGGCGGCGGCCCGACGGCTGAGGATCGCGAGCGCATGAATCCGGAGCGGGCCTGGACCTTTGAGCAGATGCGCCAGCGCAAGAAATGAAGAAGACCGGGGGGCTGGCGCCCGCCCGGTCTTCCGAAGCTGAGAAGGCCGCTGTCTTCAGCGGCCCCGGGGTCACAGGCCCTTGCCGGTGATGTACTTGACCAGGTCGACGACGCGGTTGGAGTAGCCCCACTCGTTGTCGTACCAGCTGACCAGCTTGAAGAACTTGCTGTTCAGTTCGATGCCGCTGCCGGCGTCGAAGATCGAGCTGTGCGAGTCGTGGATGAAGTCGGTGCTGACGACTTCGTCGGCGGTCCAGGCGAGGATGCCCTTCATGTAGGTCTCGCTGGCCTTCTTCATCGCGGCGCTGATCTCGGCGTAGCTGGTTTCCTTGACGGTCTTCACCGTCAGGTCGACGACCGAGACGGTCGGGGTCGGCACGCGGAAGGACATGCCGGTGAGCTTGCCCTTCACCTCGGGGATGGCCAGGCCAACCGCCTTGGCGGCGCCGGTGCCGCTCGGGATGATGTTGATGGCGGCACTGCGGCCCCCCTTCCAGTCCTTCTTCGACGGGCCGTCGACGGTCTTCTGGGTGGCGGTGTAGGAGTGCACCGTGGTCATGAGGCCTTCCTCGACGCCGAAACCTTCCTTGAGCAGGACGTGGACGACCGGGGCGAGGCAGTTCGTCGTGCAGGAGGCGTTCGAGATGACGTGGTGGTTGGCCGGGTCGTACTTCTCGTGGTTGACGCCCATGACGATGGTGATGTCCTCATTCTTGCCGGGGGCGGAGATGATGACCTTCTTGGCGCCGGCGGTGATGTGGCCCATGGCCTTTTCCTTCTCGGTGAACAGGCCGGTCGACTCGATGACGATGTCGACGCCGAGTTCCTTCCAGGGCAGGGCGGCCGGGCCCTCGCGGACGGCGAGGCACTTGATCTCATGGCCGTCGACGACCAGGATGTCGTCCTCGGCGACGTCGGGGCTGGACTTCTTGGAGAAGACCTCCTCACGGGCGCGGCCCTGGGTGGAGTCGTACTTGACGAGGTAGGCAAGGTTGTCGGCGGGCACGAGGTCGTTCACGGCGACGACGTCGATCTCCTTGCCCAGGAGGCCCTGATCACAGATTGCGCGAAAAACCAGGCGGCCGATGCGCCCGAAACCATTGATGCCGATTTTGACCATGTTGTGTGTGCGGAGTGTGTTGGAGACCGGCAGCAACATGCGTGCCGGGGCGGATGCTTAGTGCGGAACGGCCGGGGCGTCAACTGCGGACGGGGGCGGGGTGCCGCCGGCTCAGGCGTCGAGCAGGCGGGCGCTGATGCCGTCGACCATGGCGCGGAAGTCGTCGGCCTTGCTCATGCGCTGGGAGACGACCTTGCAGGCGTGGATGACGGTGCCGTGGTCGCGGCCGCCGAATTCCTCACCGATTTGGACCAGGGGCAGGCGCACCATCTGGCGGGTGAGGTACATGGCGACCTGGCGGGCCTCGGCGATGTTTTTGGGACGGCGCGGCCCGGTGAGATCGCTGACGCGCAGGTCGTAGTGGGTCGCCACCGTGCGCTGGACACGGTCGACGGTGATCGACTTGGCCGGTTCGTCCTCGATGACGTCGTGCAGGAAGGCGGACAGCGCCGATTCGGTCTCAAGGTTGCCCTCGAGCGAGACGTGGGCGGCCACGCGCATCAGGGCGCCCTCGAGCTTGCGCACGTTGGTGCGCACACGCTGGGCGATGAACTCGATGATCCAAGGGGGCAGGGTGACGTTGAAGCCGGCCATTTTGTGGCGGAGAATGGCGGTGCGCGTCTCGAGGTCAGGAGTCTGAATCTGGGTGGTGAGACCCCAGTCAAAGCGCGAGACCAGGCGACTTTCCAGGTTCTTCATCTCCGCCGGCGGGCGGTCGCTGGCCAGGACAATCTGGCGGGCGTTGTTGAACAGCTCGTTGAAGGTGTGGAAGAATTCCTCCTGGGTGCTGTCCTTGCCGCCAAAGAAGTGGACGTCGTCGATCAGCAGGACGTCGACCTTGCGGTACTTCTGGCGGAACTGGGCGAAGTTCTGCTTCTTGATCGACTCGACGAACTCGTTGGTGAACTGTTCCGAGGTGACGTAGCGGACGACCGCGCGCTTTTTGCGCATGAGCACCTCCTGGCCGATGGCCTGCATGAGGTGGGTCTTGCCCAGGCCGGTGGCGCCGTAGAGGAAGAGCGGGTTGTAGATGCGGCCGGGCTTTTCCGCCACCGCGCGGGCGACGGCCGCCGAATAGCTGCAGTTGGTGCCGACCACGAAGCTGTCGAAGGTGTACTTCGGGTTGAGGCCGGCCTCCGCAAGAGTGCGCGGCGCCAGCGGTTCAGCCACCGCCACATGGGGTGAGGCGCGGTCGAGCGTCGGCAGCGGGCCGCGCGCGGCCTTGACTGCCGGCGACTTGCTGGTCGTCGGGAAGGCAACCGGTTCGCTGGCGACGCTGAACTCGATGCGTGCGGCTGTGCCGAGCACCTCGGCTGCGGCGTCGTTGAGGATGCCCTCAAAATTGCTTTCGATCCAGAGCTGGTGAATCGGATTCGGCACCGAGATGATCAGGCGCTGGCCGTCCTCAATGCGCGCCCGCGTGCCGGAGAAGCAGCGGCTGAAATTGTCTTCGCCGAGCTTGCGACGGAGGATCTCGCAGATCTGCTCCCAGCCGGCGGATTCTAGCAGGGTGAATTCAGGCTGAGCGGGGTGGCCTTGGCCGTTGGCAGGTGGAGTGAGAGGAATGGCATCGGGATGGTTCTCCATGGTCTGGGTGTTGAGGCTGCGGGCGGTTGTCGGGAGGGGGACAAAGACGGCGCTGATTCAGGGCGGAATCAGCGCCGGAAATTTGTTTTTGAAATCTGCCTTTCTGTATGACGAAAGCGCCACGATTCACAAGAGAATCTTCACTTCTTTTTGAAACTTTCCGCGCCAATTGTTCCACGCGGCTGTGGAATTTTTGAAGACATTTGAGGCGGGCGTGAACAAGCCCGTGAACAACCGGTGTACAAGCTGTTGGCAAGTGGCTTTTTTTGTGTGCAAGCGCAGGCTGGCATGGTTCTTGAATTCCAGGGTGGCTGGCCGCGATTGGGCTTGCCAGAGGCGTGCTTTGGCCGTTTCTAGAAGTTCGCCGCCGGCCCGTTGTCGAAAGCTGTCTCTTTCATGTCTGAACCCGCGTCCACTCCCGCAGAGATCGCCCGCAAGGCGAAGTCGAATCTCGCCCTGGCGCTTGCCTGTCTGCCTGCCGCGCGTCGTCGTGACATGACGAGCTTTTACGCCTTCTGCCGTGTGGTCGACGATCTTGCCGACGACCCGGGCTCGTCCCCTGTCGAACGTGCGGTTAGGCTGGACGGCTGGCGGCATGCGGTCATCGAGGCTCGCGGCGAGGGTGATCCGGTGCTTGAGGAGGTGGTGCAGCTGCCCGTGCGCTACGGCTTTCCGCGCGATTGGCTGGTCGAGATCATCGACGGCGTGGCCAGCGATCTCGGCCGCGTGCGCTACTCGACCTATGAGGAGCTGTTGGGCTACTGCTACAAGGTGGCTTCGGTGGTCGGTCTGGTCAGTGCCGAGATCTTTGGCTGCACGCAGCCGGCCTCGCGCGATTATGCGGTGCAACTCGGCTACGCGCTGCAATTGACCAACATCCTGCGCGACGTCGGTCAGGATGCGCGTGAGAGTGGGCGCATCTACCTGCCGCTGGAGGATCTGCGACGCTTCGGGGTCAGCGAATCGGAGGTGCTGGAAGGTCGATCCGGGCCGGGCTTCATCGCCCTCATGGACTTCGAATACGAGCGCGCGCGTCTGCTCTTTGAAGCGGCCGAGGCGGTACTGCCGGTCGCTGATCGCACCGCCCTGCTGCCCGCGCGCATGATGGCGCAGGTCTATCGCGAGATTCTCGAGAAACTGCATCGGCAGCGTTATCCGGTCTTCGAGGAGCGCTGCCGCCTGCACCCGCTGCGCAAGGCCTGGATCCTGCTGCACCACCTTGGTCGTGCCTGGCTGGCGCGGCTGATGGGCGGCTGAAGACCTCACGGCTGAACAAAAACGCGGCGCATGACGTCGGAATCCAGGAAGGGGGGCACGCGCCGCCCGGCAAGAATTGTCTTGAAAGACCAAGAATTTAAGAAACCTTAATCACATGAAGACGCGACCTGTGTTGAACTGTCTGGCCGTCGCCGGCCTGGCCACCCTGGTGCCCGTCGCCACCCTGCGCGCGCAGCAGGCGCCGACCTATGTGCCGCCGCCGCAGTACCAGACGCCGCCCGGCTATCCGCCGCCGGGCACGCGCCCCCCGGCTCCACCGCCACCGCCGCCGCCGCCGTCCAGCTACTACGTGAGTCCGATGGAGTTCCTGCCCACCTTTGGACGCAAGTTTGGCGACATGTTCCGTCGCGTGTTTTATGGCGACGCCCCGCCGCGCGGCTACCCACCGCAGGGCGGTTACCCACCGCCTGGGGCCGGTCGCAGCCTTGATCAGCCGCCTTCCGGCTATCCGCCGCGCGGGGCTCAGCCACCGATGCCCCCGCCTTCTTACCAGGTGCCTCCTCAGAACCCGCCGCGTTACGGGGCGCCCCCGCGTCAGGAGGCCGCGCCCCGCTATGAGGAACCGCCGGCTCCGCGCAGTTCCACCCCGGCGCCATCGCGAAGCCAGTCGCAGCCAATCGCCCGGCCGCCGACCCGCAGTCAGCCACCGGCCGTGACGGCGCCCAAGAAATCGAAGGCCGATGCGCCGCCGTCGAGCGCGGCCGCCACGAAGTCGGGCACCGCCAAGTCCGCGCCTTCCAAGCCCGTGGTGGAGTCGCCACCGCGACAGGAGCCGAAGCCGGCGAGCAAGCAGGTGGCCGATGCACCGCCACCGTCCACGCCCGAAAAGAAATCCGAGTCGGCCCCCAGTGGTGGCGCCTTCCTCAAGGGCAAGCGCACCAACAAACCGGGGCGGGTGGTCAGTCCGTATCCGCCCTACCAGGAGCTGGATGTCACCGGCCTGAGCAGCGGTTCACTTGCGCTGGATCCGACGACCCAAAAGGTCTTCGAAGTGCCCTGAAGTGGGTCACTTCTTGAGCAGGTCACGGATTTCCGTGAGCAACTGCACCTCGGCCGGCGGCGGCGGTGGCGGCGCCGCGGCCT
Source organism: uncultured Prosthecobacter sp. (assembly GCA_947523045.1). GTDB lineage: Bacteria > Verrucomicrobiota > Verrucomicrobiia > Verrucomicrobiales > Verrucomicrobiaceae > Prosthecobacter. The sequence continues at coordinate 88 of CANNUR010000198.1, read as the reverse complement.
CCTCCTTGCGCATCAGCGCCATCAGCCGGTTGGCGGGTTTGACGATGACGAAGAAGATCACCGCGGCGGTGATGAGGAAGCCGATCAG
>CANNUR010000197.1 GCA_947523045.1 uncultured Prosthecobacter sp. | reverse complement strand
CGCAGGGCGTGAGCGCACTCGTCGAGCGTTTCGCGCACGGTCATGGGGAACTGCTTGGAGGCGTTTGAGCCACTGTCGCCCCAGCTCATGAGGGTTTTCCCCTCCAGCAGCATCTGCTTGGCCTTCGTCTGAATCTGAAGGACCTCAGCGACTGAAAAACCGACGGTGAACAAGCCTAGCGCCATGCCTGGCTGGGCCTGTCAACGCTCCACAGCCGGGGTCGTCTGACTCATCCTCACTTCGGTCTGGCATCCTTGAGGTCACGTTTGATCTCATCGACGGAGAGGCGGATGTAGTTCACGTCGGTCTTCACCACGTCGGACGTGCGTTCCAGAAGCTGGATTTTCACTTCGTGAGCCTCCAGGCGTTGACGGTCCTCGTTGCGCAACAGCTCCAGGTGTCTCAGCGTGCTGGTGTGCACGCCCCAGGCGGTGGCACCGGCGATGACCAGTGAAACCACCTGCACGAGATGGCCGAGACTGATGGTCGAATCAAAACGAGGCTGCGTCATGGATCAGGAGAGGTCAAAACCTTGGCCAGGGCGACACACGCTGCCCGGCGTCGAGCGGGATCCAGCATGAGTTCACGCTCGGCCGGGTTATCGAGAAAGCCGATTTCGATGAGGAAAGCGCGCGGGAACGCCAGAACAGCAAGCCGGCCATGCTGGCTTTTGTCCTCGGTTTTGGCACCCCGGTCGCGGGTACCCAGGGCAGTCACAACCGCCTGATTGAGCCGGACCGCCTCGACCTTGCGATGCGCACCGCGGTAGAAGGTTTCCGTGCCACTGGCCCTGCCGTTGGCAGAATTGCAGTGCAGCGACAGCAAAACCTCACAACCGAACGTTCGGGCGATGCCGGCGCGTTTGCCGATCGGAGCAGGGTCTTTGTGATCGACACGCGTGCGCACCACGGTGTGACCGGCCGCCATCAGCAAGGCGCGCACTTCATTGGCCCAGTCCATCACGATGGCCGCTTCGGTGTGCCCGGCGGCCACGGCCCCCGTGTCATAAACGCCCTGCTGGCGATTGGCCATGCCATGGCCGGGATCGAGACAGATTTTCACGGCCGCAGAGCCTCCCGAGAGCGCTTGAGGTAAAGATCCGCGGAATACCAGACTTCATCGACCTGGCTCTGATAGAGGCCGTGTCGGGTCTTCACCTGGGTCCCGGCTGGGAGGTCCAGGGTGTCCGGCGAGTAGAGCTGCATGGAGTCGGCGGCGGTAGGCGAGGGCGATCCGCAACTCGTCAGCACGAGCGCGAGCAGCAGGAGTGGCGACAGTTTCATGGCGAAGGATTTCTGTGGTGAGGGCCTCGCATTCCGCCGTCACCCGCCACGCGAGCCACAGAGGGAAGGCTCGCAGGGCCGCGGTGAGGGCGGTGAGCAGGGCGCCGAGGGTGCTCATTTGGCGGCAACACGGCTGGCCAGCTTGGAGAGGCCGAACTCGACCAGACCCGTCAGGGCAGTGAGCGAGCCGGTGACGATCGCGGTGCTGTGCTCAGGAGCCGCGCCCTGAGCCGTCAGCCAGGTGGTCAGGGCGGCACCACCCACGGTGGCGAACTTCAGCGCCTGACGAACGAGCCAGCCCGACTGGGTGGCGATGAGGGTATGCAGGAAGGCTTTCATAGCCCCCTTGCCTCCGTGTCAATCCGCGGGCGGCTCGTCCCCTTCCCCTTCGGCTGACCGAACGGACTCCTGGCCAACGAGCTTCAGCATCACGGCCGCTGCCACCTGCATGGCTTCACAGTCCCAGTAGTGGTTGGGTCGCTTGCCGATCCGTTCCCAAAGCCATTTGCCACCCTTGCGCACGCGCTGTTCGCTGTCCATCTGCGCCAGGTAATCATCGCCAGCATCCTCGGCGATCTCCCAGGTGGCGCCACGCTCCGGGTCCTGGTTGCGCTGCAGGCGGGCCAGCATGTCCTTGATGTTGAGGTTCGACCAGTAGAAGACCGAGCAGCTTTGTCCTCGCCCCAGCACCACCTTGCGCCGGGGCGAGTAGAAGCGGTGGATGGAACGCCCATCCTTGCCGCGATGCACATAGGTTGGACGTCGGTCGCCCATGAGCGCCACCCAGCCGTGTTTGGCGCATTCCCGGTAGACATCATAGGTCGCGTGACCTGCATCGACGAAAACGAGGTTCGGATGAATCGAGAAGCGTTCCTGCAGGGTGAGGATTTCGTCCCAGCTCGGCAGTCGCTCACGCCAGAGCAGTCGGGAGGAGCCATTGAGACTCCAGCCGCGCACGACGGCAAAAAAGTGGTCCATCTGGCAGTCGACCGTGAGGAAGCGCAGTGGCGCAACCGTCTGCACAGGGTCAAACGGCGGCTGCAGGAGCTTGCCATGCCGATTGAGGGCCGCTTCGTCATCCCAGGTCTCGCCGAGGCGGTAGCCGCTAGGGGTGATCTCCAACCGGAAATCCTCCTGATAGTCGCGCCACGGCAGCGCCAGCCGCTTCTGGTAAAACTGCTTGAGGGGCTCAAGGTCGCCACGCTTGGCCGCAGCCTTGGCCCGCAGGTAGAGCTCGGCGAGTCGCCCCCAGCTCATGGAGCAGAGGGCGTTCCAGTGGAAGCCCGCGTTCTCGGCCGAGGCATTCGGGTTGGTGGGCAGGTAGCGCCCCGTGGCATTGAGCTGGCGACGGGTGCGGTCGCTGTCCTCAAACGAGTGTCCGCAGGCCTGGCACTGCAGGGAGGAGGTTGCACGAACTCGGGTGAAGTCCCATTCGCCACCCTCGTCGCGTGCATCCTTGCTCCACTCGACGTTTTCCCACTGAAAAGGCTGACGCGCACGGCAATGCGGGCACTCGAAGGTCCATTCGCGCTGGTCGGTTGTTTCGAACTTGCGGTGCGTGTCATCGTTCTCCTCGCCGCCCTGGGACATGAAGAGGCATTTGCCAAGCCAGCCGAAGGCCGTGACGCGCGCCTCGGCCTCAGCCATGTGGCCCGTAGGCCAGCGCCAGGTCTCATCGCCGATGAGCCAGCGGATGGAGCGGCGCTGCAGGTTGGTCTTGTTGTGCGCCCCGAGCACCCAGAGGGTCATGCCGTTGGCGAAATGCTTGGTGGCCGTCTTGAGCTTGTGCCGATCGCGAGGGTAGAGGGCTTTGACGGCCGGACATTCCTCGAAGATGTGCCCGAGGCGGCTTTCCGCCTGGTCGCGCGCGTCATCGTCGGTCTGGTCCAGCCAGAGGGCCGGTCCGGGCAGGTTGGCGATGATGTAGCACAGGCCGACCTCGCCAATGGTCGTCTTCGAGGACTGAATCGAGGCGAGGATCGACACGATCCGCACGCGGGGATCGACGAGCGCTTCCAGGGGCTCCTTGAGCCAGGGAGAATTGTCGGCTCGGAACCGCCCAGGCACCGGAGAATACGGGATGGCGTGAACGTGTTCCTCCGCCCACGCCCAGGGTGGACGTCGGTCAGGAGGTCGCCAGGCGTCACGCCAGATCGCTTCGAGTTGACTCACGTCAGTGACGGAGCGTCAACCCAAGCGCGGCCGGCATCAGCGATGGAGAACCAGGATGACGGCCAAGCTCAGCAAGGCCCCACACAAGCCGAGCAGCGGAATGAGGCACCCGCGCGTGGTTCGACTGTAGATGCGGTTGTAGAGGGCTCGCTTGGGATTGGTGAGCCAGCCCATGCCACGAGGGGCTTTGAGCTTCAGGGAATGGCGCGCATATCGCTTCAGCGAAGTGCGGGCGGAGATGCGCTTTTTCAGCGAGGGTTTTCGAAAGCCGAATTTCATCGTGATTCGTCCTTGGACGGAGAGCGCTGCCCCAACAGCTTCATCAGCGCTACCACGGCATAGCCGCGCGGTGTCGCCCTGCCCTGCTCCCAGTTTTCCAGCGTGCGCTTGCTGATGCCGAGATGATCGGCGGCATCGCGCTGGCTGAAGCCCTTGTCTGCACGCCACTCTTTGAGAGTGCGGGCGAACTTCTCAGGGGTCACACCTTGGGGCAGCTTCATGGCCATGTGCATGAATCGGTGCCACAGCCTTTTCTCTGCATCCAGCTCATTTGTGCTCACCTTGACTTCCAATCTGAGGCGGAGCATCGTTCTGTGCGCCGCCCGTAAGCGGGGATCTACGCTCTGTCGCCTGCGCGGCATCGTTATCCAACAGCCCTGCGGGCGGCGCACTCCCACCTATCCGGGGCACCCAAGTTGACACCTCGGTTGGAGTGTGAGCATTCCCATTCACTGCGCGCACACCCGGTTGGTGGACCCCGCCGAGTTGAAGCCCAACCCGGTCAACCCGAACCATCACAGCGCCCATCAGATCCAGCTCCTCGCCTCGATCATTCAGGAGCAGGGCTGGCGCAATGCCATCACGGTGAGCAAGCGCAGCGGTCTACTGGTTCGAGGCCACGGCCGTTTGGAAGCAGCCCTTCTCATCGGCTGTGAGGTGGTTCCGGTCGACGAACAGGACTACGCCACCGAAGCCGAGGAACTGGCCGACCTGCTCGCCGACAACCGATTGGCGGAACTCGCCGAACTGGATGAGGGCGACCTCAAGAGCCTGCTGGCCAAGATCCAGGAGAGCGATCCTTCCTTTGATCTCGAACTGACCGGCTTTGCCGAGGACGAGATTCGCAAGCTGTTTGAAGCCGAAGACCCTGCGGAAGAGATGGAAAACATCCCGCGGATGGAGTGCCAGGCCTTCGAGCATCACGACTACCTCGTGTTCATGTTCCATGACCTGCGCGACTGGATGCAGGCCCTGCAGCTCATGGGCGTGCGCGAGGTGAACTACTCCATCACCCGCACCACCAAAAAACTCGGCATCGGCCGCGTCCTCCATGGAAAACGCCTCCTCGACCTCTGCAAACGAGCTTCCCTGGCCGGAGCTCCGCCCCCTGAGCCTGCGCCTGATCATTCTCTCCCGCAGTCGAGCCCGGACGATGACCAGCCATCGGCTCTTCCCGTCAGCCACCCTCCTGGTGCCCGAAAGCGAGCTTGAGCAGTACGCTCACATCCCCCTGGAGAAGGCGACGGTGCCCGATTCGGTGATGGGCATCTCATCGTTGCGCAACTGGGTGCTGCGACATTTCAGGGAGGATGCCATCGTCATGCTGGATGACGACATCAGCGCCTGCGTCTGCATGGTCAGTCTGCGCTGCCGCAAGCTCTCCGTGGAGGAGACGCTCGCCATGCTCACCAACTCGGCGTTTTCCGCCCGAGGGGCCGGCGCCCGCCTGTTCGGCTGGCATCAGCGCAGCGATCCCAGACTGCTGCAGCGCAACGATCCCTTCGGCGTCAATCACTGGGTCGGAGGCGCTGTAGGCGTGGTCCGAGATGCAGACGGGGGCGTGCCCGTGTGGGACGAACTGCTCAAGTGCAAGTGCGACATCGACGCCACGCTGCAGGAACTGCTCGACAACCGCCTCGTCTGGAATGAAGCGCGCTTCTGCTTCGTTCAGGAGCGCGACAAGAACCTGGGCGGCAACTCGCTTTTCCGGTCGGCCGACCGCATCACCACCGAGAAGCGCCACCTCAAGCGCAAGTGGAAGGCTCACATCACCTTCGACAACTACAAGAGCCAGGAGCGCGTCTCGATGCACGCACCACGACGTCAAAGCTTGTCGCTTGGATGACGCACCCTATGGCACCCGCCATTCCCCGCGACCACCCCTCACCCCCTGCCATCATTTGGTGATGTAAACGGATGGATTCCCGAAGTCACGGTGAC
>CANNUR010000196.1 GCA_947523045.1 uncultured Prosthecobacter sp. | reverse complement strand
CGGTGCGCGAATACCTGGCCGGCGAGGCCATGGCCGGGCTGGGCATACCCACCACCCGGGCCCTGGCCCTGGTCACGGCGCGCAACCCGGTGTACCGCGCCGCCGTCGAGCGGGTAGGCGCAGCCGGTGACGAAGGAGGCCTCGTCGCTGCACAGGTACAGCGCCAGGGCGGCCACCTCGTCGGGGCTGGCCATGCGGCCGATGGGCTGGGCGGCGCTGAGTTTCTCGAACATCTCCGCCTCGCGACCCGGGTAGGTGCGCGCCAGGTAGCCGTCGACAAACGGCGTGTGCACGCGCGCCGGGCAGATGCAGTTGCAGCGCACGCCCTGGCCGATGAAGTCCTTGGCGATCGAGTAGGTCATGGTCAGCACCGCGCCCTTGGTCATCGAGTAGGCAAAGCGGTCGGGCAGGCCCATGTTGGCGGCGATCGAGCAGAGGTTGAGGACGACGCCACCGCCCTGGGCGACCATGCGCTGCACGGCGGCCTGGGCGCAGTGGAAGACGCCCTTGATGTTGATCTGGTAGAGGCGGTCGAGGTCGGCCTCCGTCGTGGTCAGCAGGGTGCCGATGTGGGCGATGCCGGCGTTGTTGACCAGGACATCGATGCGGCCGCGCCGGGCAACGATGGCGTCCATGACGGCGGTCACCGCCGCGCCGTCGCCGACATCGCAGGCCGCCTCGGCGGCGTCGCCACCGGCCGCGCGGATTTCCTCGGCCGTGCCACGGGCCGCCTCGGCCGACAGGTCGAGCACCTCGACGCGCGCGCCCTGGCGGGCAAAGAGCAGGGCGATGGCTTTGCCGATGCCGGAGCCGGCTCCGGTGATGACGACGGTCTTGTCAGCGAGGGAAAACATAGGCGGCCACCTTCGGAAATTCCGGCCGGCTGCCAAGGGATTTCTTCGCACGGCGCCGCTTGACTCCGCCGCCGCCGACGCCACCCTGCACTCCCCTATGGCAAAAGTCCTCATCATCGGTGCCGGCGGCGTCGGCCGTGTCGTCGTCCACAAGTGCGCCCAGCTCCCGGAAGTCTTCAGCGAGATCCTGCTCGCCTCGCGCACCAAGGCCAAGTGCGACGCCATTGCCGCCGAACTTTCCCGGCCGATCCGCACCGCCGCGGTTGATGCCGACAACGTCCCGGAACTGGTCGCCCTGATCCGGGACTTCCAGCCGGCGGTCGTCATCAACGTCGCCCTGCCCTACCAGGACCTGACCATCATGGACGCCTGTTTGGAGACCGGCGTGCACTACATCGACACTGCCAACTACGAGCCGCGCGACGTCGCCAAGTTCGAGTACCACTGGCAGTGGGCCTACCAGGAGCGCTTCAAGGCCGCCGGCCTGACCGCCCTGCTCGGCTGCGGCTTTGACCCGGGCGTCACCAATGTGTACACCGCCCACGCGCTGAAGCATCACTTCAACCGCATCGACACCCTCGACATCATCGACTGCAACGCCGGCGACCATGGCAAGGCGTTCGCGACGAATTTCAACCCCGAGATCAACCTGCGCGAGGTGACCGCCAACGGTCGCTACTGGGAAAACGGCCAGTGGGTCGAGACCAAGCCGCTGGAGATCAAGCGCAGCTTCGATTTCCCGGAGGGCATCGGTCCGAAGAACATCTACTGCCTCTACCATGAGGAGCTGGAGAGCCTGACCAAGCACATCCCGATGCGCCGCGCCCGCTTCTGGATGACCTTTGGCGACGCCTACATCAAGCACATGGAAGTGCTGGTGAACGTCGGCATGACCCGCATCGACCCGGTCGTCCACAAGGGCGTCGAGATCATCCCGATCGAGTTCCTCAAGACCCTGCTGCCGGAGCCGGGCACGCTCGGCGCCGACACCAAGGGCAAGACCTGCATCGGCAACTGGATCGAGGGCGAGGGCAAGGACGGCCAGTTCAAGCGCCTGTACATCTACAACGTCAAGAATCACGAGGACTGCTACCGCGAGACCAACAGCCAGGGCGTCAGCTACACGACCGGCGTGCCGGCGATGATCGCCGCCAAGCAGCTGCTAACCAACCCGGCCGAGTACCGCCAGCCCGGCGTCTGGAACCTCGAGCAGCTCAATCCGGACCCGTTCATGGCCGACCTCAACGCCCACGGCCTGCCCTGGGTGGAGACCTTCCCGACCCAGCCCCTGCCCGGCGAGTGACCGGCCCTTCCGCTCCCCTCCACGCCGCCGTCGCGGCCTGAATCGCCATGCGCAAGCCGCCCCCGACCGCCCGCCAGAACCGCCACAGCCAGGCGCCGCCGACCTCCGTCCGCACCTATGAGGAGGACGACCTGCCCTTCCTGCTCGACGGCAAGGCGGACCCGCTGGTGCTCGTGCTCGACTGCATTCAGGACCCTCACAACCTCGGCGCCTGCCTGCGCACCGCCGACGCCGCCGGCGTCGCCTGCGTGGTCATGCCCAAGGACAAGTCGGCCCCGGTCAGCGACACCGTCCTGCGCGTCTCCTGCGGCGGCGCCGAAAACGTGCCGCTGGTCCGTGTCACCAACCTGGCACGAGCCATGGACCGGTTGAAAAAGCTCGGCGTCTGGCTGGTCGGCACGGCCGACGAAGCCACCCAGTCGCTCTACGACCTCGACCTCAAGGGCGGCATCGGCATCGTCATGGGCGCCGAGGGCGAGGGCATGCGCCGGCTGACCGCCGAGCACTGTGACTTTTTGGCACGCATCCCCATGGCCGGCAAGGTGCCCTGCTTGAACGTTTCCGTGGCGACCGGTGTCTGCCTGTTCGAGGCCGTCCGCCAGCGCATCCGCGCTTGAAATGCCGGCATTTGCGCCGACCAGTCCCGAACCGAAAACCCCAAGCGGCGCCGTCAAGGCGACGCGCGTATAGCCTTCTAGGATTCCCCCAAACGACATGTCTGACGATTTCACGCCCAGGAACGAACCTCCCTCCGGCCGCCGCGGCCCCGACCAGCCCTTCAATTGGCGCGGCTTCCTGCTCTTTGCCATGGTGCTGCTGCTGGTTGGTTCCGCCCTGATGGTGCGCGGCGACGGCTCGCGCGCGACCAGCATCACCTACCGCGAGTTCATCGACCTCGTCCGCGAAGACAAGATCGACAAGACCCGCGACCTTGAACTCATCCAGCAGGACACCACCACCGCCGAGTACATCAAGGGCTTCCAGTTCAAGGCGCCCGAGGGTCTCAAGGGCAAGGCTGCAAGTGCGGCCGAACCGGTGTCGGTGCCGTTTAGCGTGCCGGTCAGCATCCAGTACCAGAAGGAGGAGCTCAAGGCGCTCATGGACCAGCACGGGCTGGTGCTCATCCCGCGCTACGAAAACAACCAGTGGGGCACCATGCTGGTCTCCATGCTGCCGATCTTCCTGCTGCTGTTCCTGCTCTACTTCCTGGTGCGCCAGCAGCTCAAGTCCGCCGGCCGCGGCGCCCTCAGCTTCGGCAAGAGCCGCGCCAAGATGCTCTCCCAGGACCGCAACAAGGTCACCTTCAAGGACGTCGCCGGCTGCGACGAGGCCAAGGATGAAGTCCAGGAACTGGTCGAATTCCTCAAGGATCCGAAGCGCTTCCAGCGCCTCGGCGGCAAGATCCCCAAGGGGGTGCTCATGGTCGGCCCGCCCGGCACCGGCAAAACCCTGCTCGCCAAGGCCATCGCCGGCGAGGCGGACGTGCCGTTCTTCACGATCAGCGGCTCGGACTTCGTCGAAATGTTCGTCGGCGTCGGCGCCAGCCGCGTGCGCGACATGTTCGAGCAGGGCAAGAAAAACGCGCCCTGCCTGATCTTCATCGACGAAATCGACGCGGTCGGTCGCCACCGCGGCCACGGCCTCGGCGGCGGTCACGATGAGCGCGAGCAGACCCTCAACGCCCTGCTCGTCGAGATGGACGGCTTCGATTCCCAGGAGGGCATCATCATCATCGCCGCCACCAACCGCCCCGACGTGCTCGACCCGGCCCTGCTCCGCCCCGGCCGCTTCGACCGCCAGGTCACCGTCGGCCTGCCCGACGTGCGCGGCCGCGAGGAGATCCTCAACGTCCACGCCAAGAAGGTGAAGCTGTCCGAGCATGCCGACCTGTCGAAGGTCGCCCGCGGCACGCCCGGCTTCTCCGGTGCCGAACTCGCCAACGTCATCAACGAGGCCGCCCTGCTGGCCGCCCGCAAGAACCTCAAGGCCATCACCACCGCTGAACTCGAGGAGGCGCGCGACAAGGTGCGCTGGGGCCGCGAACGCCGCAGCCTGGCACTGAGCGACAAGGAAAAGGAGAACACCGCCTACCACGAGGCCGGCCATGCCATCCTCATCGAACTGCTTGAGCACACCGACCCCCTGCACAAGGTCACCATCATCCCGCGCGGCCCCTCGCTCGGCTCGACGATGTGGCTGCCCGAGGAGGACAAGTTCACCCATCGCAAGAGCGAGCTGCTCGACGACCTTGTGGTCGCCATGGGCGGCCGCGTCGCCGAGGAGATCCAGTTTGGCGACGTCACCAACGGCGCCATGGGCGACATCCGCCAGGCGACCAACATCGCCCGCAACATGGTCTGCGCGTGGGGCATGAGCGAGAAGTTGGGCATGATCGAGTATGGCGAGGGCGACCAGGCCGTGTTCCTCGCCCGTGACCTCGGCCGCAGCCGCAATTACAGCGGCGCCACCGCCCAGAAGATCGACGAGGAGGTCAAAATCCTCATCGACAACGCCTATGCCAAGGCCAAGGCCGTGCTGCTTGAGCACAAGGACAAGCTCGACGCCATCGCCGCCGCCCTGCTCGAGTTTGAGACCCTCGACGGCAGCCAGATCAAGGACATCATGGAGCATGGCCGCATGCTCAACCCGCCGCCGCCGCCCACCAAGGCCGCCACCCCGCCGCCCCTGCCCACGACCCCGGAAAACCGGCCGGCCAAGCAGGACGACGAGGAGGAAGGCGGCCTGCCCGGCGAACTCGCCGGCGTGCCCGCCTGATCGGCGCCCCAAACGCCTTCCAACCTCAAAGGCCAGGCCCTCAGAAGCCTGGCCTTTTGGCTTTTGGCCTGCTCCCGCCCTCCGTGTTCTGCGGGGGTCCATAAGCGGCTTTTGAAGCGCTGATGGCACGCTGATCCAACACCACTGGCCCCCCGCAGAAATCTCGCACGGAGCTCACGGAGACCACGGAGATGGGCTGCGGGTCACTTCCGCCTCCGTGGCCTCCGCGTCCTCCGTGCGAGACCTGCCTTCAAGTCCGAGCCGCCTTGGAGCCCAGAGATTTGAGTCGCGAAACAACGCCAAGGCTCTCCTCCAGAATCCTTGCGCGCTTGGGTGGCCAAGAATGACCTGGGACGCCGGTCGACCTTGACCTAATACAGGAAACAAGTTAACTTGTTTTCGTGAAGGCCACCATCGACATCCCAGATGACCTGTATCGGAAGGTCAAAGCGAAAACCGCCGAACAAGGGCGGAAGATTCGCGAGGTGACGATCGAGCTTTTCCAAAGCTGGCTGACCGCCAGCCAAGCCTCGCAGGACGCCGAAGAGCAAAAGCGGCTGCGGACGCGGATGATGCAGCATGTCGGATGCTTCGATTCGGGCCTGAACGACCTCGGTAGCAACCCTCAACATCTGGAGGGCATGGGTGAAGCATCCCTCGGTCGTCGTTGATACGGGGCCGCTGGTTGCCCTGCTCGACCGCCGGGAGAGGCATCACGCCTGGGCGGTGCAGCAACTGCAGACGCTGCCTCTGCCTTGGATCACCTGCGAGGCGGTCCTGACCGAGTCCTGGCACCTGCTGCGAG
>CANNUR010000195.1 GCA_947523045.1 uncultured Prosthecobacter sp. | reverse complement strand
GCGCCGGCGAACCCCGCGACGGCGGTCTCAGCGATTTTGGTCAGGCGGTCGTCGCCGAGATGAACCGCACCGGCGTCATCGTCGATGTCGCCCACAGCGGCTGGAAAACCAGCCTCGACGCCGCCAAGGCCTCGGCCAAGCCGATGGTCGCCAGCCACAGTGCCTGCGCCGATTTGTACAAGCACTTCCGCTCGAAACCCGACGAGGTCATCCGCGCCGTCTGCGACACCGGCGGTTACATCGGCATCTGCTGCATCCCGCGCTTCCTCGGCGGCAGGGGCGACATCACCGCCATGATGGATCACCTCGATCACGTGCTGAAAACGTTCGGCGCCGAGCACGCAGCCATCGGGGTCGACACCTCGTACACCTCGCGCTTCGACAAGGAGGAGCGCGCCAAGGTGCTGCGCCGGCCCGACGGCAGTTCGGCGCTGGGCGGTTCAGGCGACCGCTGGGAGCACCTCTGGCCGCAGGACGACTTTCAGACCACGCCCGAGGCCGAACGCAGCGTCGCCTGGTCGAACTGGCCGCTGTTCACCCTCGGCATGGTCATGCGCGGCCACAGCGACGACACCATCCGCCAGGTGCTCGGCGGCAATGTCCTGCGCGTGCTCGCGGCCAACGAGGTGTGAGCTTGCCCAACAAAAAGGCCCGGCACGCAAGGCGTGCAGGGCCAGAGTTCTTCAGGGATTCGTTCAGGGGTAAAACCGCCGTGCCACATGCACGCCGCTGCCCACCGACAGCGTTGCAAAGATCGTGCCCGCGTCGTTGATCGCCGCGCCCGCACCTCCGCCCGCTCCCGCCGTCCCGGCACTCCGGTGCAGCCCCATCGCCAGCACCGTCCGCGGCGTCCCATTCACCGTCGTTGCCGTCGCCGTCGTCAGCACGAGGCTCAGCGAATCGCCCGGCAGCGCACGCCACAGGCCCGTTCGGCCGTTCGACAGCATCGACAGCAGCGCCACCGCTCCGCCCTCGCTGACTGAAAGGGCCATCAGCCTTGTGAAGTTCACCGCCGTGCCCGGCGCCGCAATTCCAGGTCTGGCGAGCACGCTGATGCCGCCCGTCACCGTCCATCGGCAAAGCGCCGACTCCGTCAAAAAGATCACCGTATCATCGCCAACAGCGTAATATTCCGTGACATTGCGCAGCACCGAACCCCCGATGTTCGTCACCCCCTCCTGCGCCACCAAACGCTTCGTGCCGCCGGACACCGACACCAGCACCTGATCCCTTGCCGATGTCGTGCTGCCATCGAGTTTCAGTAGGCCCAGCACCGCGTGCGACCCTGTCGCCGAGCGTGACACGCCAAGAAGGTTGATCAAGCTGCCGCCCCCCGTGTCTGGCACCACGTCCCCCTTGCGCGCCACCAGGCTCAGGCCGTTTTCATTGCCGTCCAGAACGACGATGTTCTTGGCCGCATCCGTGCGCTGGCGACTGTTCGACGGGTTGTTCTGCAAAAAGGCCACAAACGCCGCGCCATCGCCAGACGCCGACACCCGTGACAACACATTGCCCAGCCAGGCGGCATCCCCCGTGAGGGTGGACACATCGGCCCCCTCCCGCACGATCAAGGTCTGCACCCCTTCATCGTCCTGCCACAGCCCCGAGTCATTGTTGGCCTTGACTCCCGCGCCGCTGAGGTTCGCGACAAAGTAAACGCGACCGTTCGTGTCCGCCACAAAACCCGGCGCCGGCGCCTTGAACAATCCGCCGCCCGCCGCGCTGTCGCCCGTGCGAATCAGCATCTCCAGCGTTTCGCCGTCGCTTGAGCTGACGTAGGCCTGATCCAGAGGCGTCGTGGAACCGGTAATGCGATCATAGGCCACGGTCTGCCCGGACTCCGTCAGCAGGTGCTCCGTCAGCAGGCCCATCAACCGGGTCGCCGGCGTGACGTCCACCTGCGCGCCTTCGCGGCCAATGACACGCAGCGTGCCGCTGCTGTCGGTCAGCAGCAGGCTGTCATTGCTGCCTGTGAGCCCCCCTGTTCCAACCGCCCCAAAGGCCTTGAAGGTCACTTGGTTGGCCGCATTGATCACCCCCGCCATCGGCCGGTAGATCTGGCCACCGCCGACCAAACCTTCGCTGGCCGTCAGGGGCTCCGTCGTGGCGACGATTTCTTCGTCGGGAAGGCTGACATCGGTGCGAACGTCATCAACACCCGCTTGGAAATAGTAGTTTGTTTGAACAGAGACAAAACGCAAACGAACCGTGGTTCCCGCAAAGGGCGCCAAGCTAACAGTGATGGTTGTCGGCGCCAAAGTCAGGGGATCCCCCACGTTCGTACGAAAGGGGGTCGCCAAAACATCCGCCGGCTCCAAAGAATCCAAGGCAGCACTGGGTTTGACGAGATCCACACGATACTGCTGGTTGGAGCCAGTGGGCGTGAGATCATTCGGCGTCACGAATGAACCACTCTGGTTGTGGTAATACACCACAAAACTCAGTGAACCAGTCGAGCCGACAGGCACGCTGATGTCCGTGTAGAGAAAATGAGCACCCCCGCCATGTTGGTCAGTAATCATGGCGCGAGTTCCTTGCGGTGGCGCCTCAATGGGAAAACCACTCAAGGGGCTGCTTGTGCCAGCGTAATTGTACCAGCCACCGCTACCATTCGTGGTTGTACTCCAGTCGGCAGGCAGCGTCCCTGCTTCAAAATCCTCAACGCCCGTCGTGCTCAGCAACGCCTGTAGTGATGGAGCGACAGCGATGAGAACGGCCGCCGCGAGCGCCGGCCAACGGCCGTAGGAGGAACGTAGAGGATTCATGGGAATGGATTGAGGGAGCGTGGGTAGAGGGACGGGTTGAATCGAACGAAAACCAACAGAAGGCAGGTCACCTAAGTCCTGCAGCACAGGAGTGAAGCGCACACAGGCCTTCAGTTGAAAAACATTCGTACGGTAATGGGAAAATATTCTCTTTGTTTTATTGCTCCGTTATCAAATTTATTCAGCGGCGCCTGATCTGCCTCAATCCAGCCTCCGGGCTGTGCCGCCGGCCGGGCTGCGTCCCTCGACCACCCCCGCCTTTTCGCTTTCCTCGGCGCCCTTCCCCCGTATCGATGCGGGCATGTCTCCCGCTGAACTCCCGCCGCTGCGCAGCCCGCTTGACCTTGAACGCGTGCTTGAATTTGAATTCGTTCGCGCCACCGAGAATGCGGCCCTGGAGAGCGTGCACTGGCTGGGCAGGGGCCAGAAGGAACTGGCGGACGCCGCGGCCTGCAGCGCCATCTACGGGGTGTTCGACCTGCTCGACATCCGCGGCGAGGTGGTCATTGGCGAGGGCATCAAGGACAACGCCCCGGGCATCTTCATCGGCGAGCACCTCGGCACCTGGAAGGACGGTGCGCCGCGCTTCGACATCGCCCTCGACCCGATCGACGGCACCACGAACATCGCCAAGGGCACACCCAACAGCATCTCGGTGATCGCCGCCGCGCAGAAACCCGAGGGGGCGCCGAGCGCGATGAAGTCGATCCCGAGCTTCTACTGCCACAAGCTGGCCTATGGCCCGGCGGTGAAGCGCGAGCTGGAACGCCAGGGTGGCAACTCCCTGCTCGATCTGCCGCTGAAGGAGGTCATTGATTTTGTCGCCCAGGCACTGGGCAAGCACCCCCGCGATGTCGTGGTGGTGACCATGGACCGGCCGCGCCACCAGGGCATCATCGAGGACGTGCGCTCCTGCGGCGCGGCCCTGCGCATGATCACCGATGGCGACATCGCCGCGGCGGTGGCGCCCTCGCTGCCCGAGGGCGGCGTCGATCTGTACGTCGGCATGGGCGGCAGTCCCGAGGCCGTGCTGGCCGCGGCGGCGCTGAAATGTTTGGGCGGCGACATGGATGTGCGCATGTGGTTCCACACCGAGGCGCACCGCGCCGAGGTGGCGGCGACGACACCGGCCGGGGAAATGACCCAGGTGTTCCGCAGCGACGACCTGGTGCGCGGTGAAAGCGCCCTGTTCTGCGCGACCGGCATCAGCGACAGCCCGCTGGTGCCCGGCGTGCGCATCATCGGTCACCGAGCGGAGACGCACAGCATCCTGATGCGTTCGCGCAGCGGCACCGTCCGCCACATCCGCGCCAGCCACAACCTCGACCGCAAGATCGTGCCGCTGCGCGGCTGAGTCACCCAGCACGCGGCGCCCGCGCTGAACGCGGCCAATTAAAAGACCTGGCGGACGTTTTCGGCGCTGTCGAGCAGCAGCGTGCCGCCGTCGGCCCGCTCCAGGCGCAGCCGGCCCTCCTCGTCGAGATCGACGGCGCGGCCAAAGACCTCGACGCCCTGATGCAAGGCGCGGATCTGCCGGCCGAGCAGCAGGCTGCGCGCGCGCACCTCATGCAGGGCCTCGGCATAGCCGTCGTCGAGGCGCGGCAACTGGCGCTGCAGTTCCGTGAGCAGGGCGAGGGCGAGTTCGTGGCGGTCGAGGGCCAGCGTCCAGGTGGCCGGCAGTTCGCGCACCAGCGAGGTGGCGACGCCGTCGAGTGCGGGCGGGAACTCGCGGCTGTTGACGTTGAGACCGATGCCCAGCACCAGCATCATGCCACCGGGTGCGCTGACCGTCTCCGCCAGCAGGCCGGCGAGTTTGCGACCGCCGAGGTGGAGATCATTCGGCCACTTGATGCGGGGTTGCAGCGGCAGCACCGCCTCGACCGCGCGGCAGACCGCCAGCGCGGCGAGGGTGGTCAGGCGCGGCCAGAGCACGGGCGCGGCCTCGGGACGCAGCAGCAGTGAGAGCATCAGGTCGCGCCCGGGCGGGGCCAGCCAGCGGTTGTCGCGCCGGCCGCGACCGGCGGTCTGGGTCTCGGCAAAGAGCACCGCGCCCGGCGCCGCGCCGGCAAGGGAGGCGGCACGCAGGTCATCGCTGGTGGAGCCCGTCTCCCGCACCACCTGCACGCGCCAGGGCAGGCCGGCCTCAGTGCAATCGGCCTGCAACAGGGCTTCGTCGAGCGGGGGCGATTCAGAGGTCGAATTCACGCGGGTGGATGTGGTCGTGGTCGCCGGCGGTTTCCAGATGGGTGGTGATCTGCAGACGAACCTCGACGGCGGCGGCGACCGCACGCTCGATCTCGGTGGCGAGGCGGTGGGCGTCGCGCAGCAGGATGTCGTCGGGGAAGAGCAGATGAACGTCGACGTGATGCAGGTCGCCGGCGTTGCGGTGGCGCAGGGCGTGAAAACTGACGCCGCGCGCGGCGGTTTCGCGCGCCAGCGCCGCCTCGAGGTCACGTGCCAGGTGGGGATCGGCCTGATCCATGAGGCCGGTGACGCTCTCGCGCACGAGGCCGTAGCCGGAGACGAGGATGTTGCCGGCGATGAGCAGGCCGAAAAGCGGGTCCCACCAGGGCTGGCCGGTGAGCAGGGTCATGGCGAGGCCGGCGAGGGCGCCGAAACTGGTCCAGGCATCGGTCAGCACATGGCGACCGTTGGCGCGCAGGATGAGCAGGTTGTGGCGACGACCGGTGCGCAGCAGGGCGAGGCCGAGCGCCAGGTTGACGGCAATGCCGACAGCCGTGAGGCCCATGCCGAGGCCGGCCTGGGTGACCATCTGGCCTCCGGCCCAGCGGCGCACCGATTCCACGGCGATGAAGACCGCCGCGGCGAGGATGACCGCGCCCTCGACCCCGGCCGAGAGGAAGGCGATCTTGCTGTGGCCGTAGGGATGGTTGGCGTCGGGCGGTCGCTGCGAGAGCCAGAGGCTGAACGAGGCGAAGAAGACCGCCGCGAGGTGGACGACCGATTCGGCGGCATCGCCGAGGATGGCGGCGGAACCGGTGAGGGC
>CANNUR010000194.1 GCA_947523045.1 uncultured Prosthecobacter sp. | reverse complement strand
CGACTTCGCCAACGCCCCGGCCGACAAGGTGGGCATCGGCACTGTGGTCGAGTACGAAGCCCCTGGCAGCAGTCAGACCGAGACCCTGACCATCCTCGGCGCCTGGGATGGCGATGTGGATAAGAACATCGTCTCCTACCTGTCCGAGATCGCCAAGGCCCTCATCGGCAAGGCCCCCGGAGACAACGCCGAGATTCCCTCGGAAACCGGCGCCCTGCGCACGGTGAAGATTGTCTCGGTGCGCCCGTTCAATCCCGTCGCGGCCTGACAGCCGCTCAGCAGGCTGTCAGGGCCAGTCGCGCAGCAGGTTGTGCCCCTCGCGAAAGCGCGGGGCCAGCGCCAGGCTTTCCAGCAGGTGGCGCTTGCCGCGCGCCGGATCGCCGGCACGCAGCAGCACGGCGAGTTGATAGTGATGTCGGGCCGCGCCGCCCGGATCAAGCCGGAGCAGGCGCTCGCGCGCAGCCACTGCCGCCGCGGTGTCGCCCGTGGCCTCGGCCGCCTCGGCCAGTGCACGCTGCGGCCCGGGCAGGAAGGGGTTTAACGCCAGCGCCCTCGCCGCGTTCTGACGCACGGTCGGCCAGTCGCCAGCCGCGGCGTCGTGCTCGATCAACTCCTGAAAAATCGCCATGGCCGAGGGTTCACCCGCCGCGATGCGCCGCAGCACCTCGCGTCGTTCATCCGTGCGGCCGAGCTTGTCGAGAATCAGCGCCTGCAGGGCATGGCCACCCTCGGCACTGAAATCCTCCGGCAGCAGCTCGGTCAACTTCCCGGCCAGCGCCAACGCCTCGTCCCAGCGCTGGCCATCGAGATGCCCACTCAGGGCGAGACGCAGGGCCCAGAGATTGTCGGGATGTTTGTCCCGGTAGGCCGCCAGTGAGGCGGCATCGAGCGGGTTAACCTCCTCCGGCCCGGGCTTGCCCCAATCGGCCCCGGCTCCGAAGGCGCGCGCCAGTCCCTTCAAATGACGCTCGAAGTCCTTCTCCAGGGTCTCCATCGGCTCAGTGTGGGCGGCGATCGCCTCGTTGACACGTCGCCCCGCCGCCAGATCGGCGAGCACGCCGCGCAGGGCCTGCTGGCCGAAGCGATCGACCAGATAGCCGACCACCAAGCTCGACTGGTAATAGGCGAAGGACAGGTGTTCCGGGCTGGGCGGATTGAGGAAGGCGGCACTGAGCTGGCTGACCGGCAGGGCGGCATCCTCCTCAAGGATGAAGCGACGGAATTCCGCATTCATGCGCATGCCCCAGGCGGGGTCGCGCAGGCTTTCCTCGTGCACGCTGATGCCTTCGCTCAGCCAGCGCGGCATCTTGTTCTGCGTCAGGCTGAGGGTGACGACGTGGCAGTACTCGTGCCAGAGCGTGGCCTCCCAGTTGTTGCGGCCATGCGCCAGGCTGCCCGGGCTGTTCATGGTGATGACCGTGCCAAAGCAGACGCCGAGCAGGCCCTGGCCGCCGAGGCTGCCAAAGGTGCGGATGGCGAAATCCTGCTGGGAATCGAAGAACTCGACGAGCACCGGCCGCTTCTGCTCCAGGCCATACTTGGCACCGAGCTGGGCCTTGGCCTCGCGGAGCAGTTCCAGGGCGCGGCTGCCATAAACCGGCCAGTCGCGCGCCGGCATCTTCAGGACAAAGTTGTCGGCCCGCTGGGTGGCAAAGCCGCGCATCTGCGCCTCGAGCCGGCCGACGTTGTGGGCCTGCACATCGAAGGCGTCCTCGGCGCGGATGGCAGCGGCGAGTTTCCAGGCTTCGTCCTCCTCGCCCAGGCGCAGCAGGTCGTGGCAGAGCTGCACCTTGGCGGGCAGGTAGGCGCTGCTGAAGGCGAGTGCGCGGCGCTGGTGCTCGGCGCCCTCGGCGAAACGGTAGGCTCGCGACAGCACGCGGCCGATGACATGATCGACCGCCGGATTCTGCTCCCAGAGCTGCAGGCCGGCGTCGCGGGCGCGGCTGAACTTGGCTTCATCGGCGGCGTTCAGCCGGGCAATGGCGGCGCGCAGGGCCCAGGCCTCGGGATGGTTCTCGCGCAGGTCGAGCACCTTCTGGATCGCGCCCTCGGCATCGAGGAACTTTTCGGCGCGGATCAGGCTTTCCGCCCGCAGCAGCAGGGCGCCGGCATGAACGGGGTTGATCTCGAGCACGCGGTTGAGGTTTTCCGCCTCTTTTTTGCCATCGCTGCCGGCAAAGGCGCGCGCCAGGCCAAAGCGCAGGCCGGTGGTTTCGCCATGGGCCTTGAGCCCGGCCCGGAACACCTCGGCCGCCCGCTGCGGATCGTGCTTGGCCAGGGCCAGTTCACCCTCGGCCAGCCAGGCGGCCTCGAGCTTGGCATCCTGCTTTTGGGCAACCTGATAATATTGGGCAATGACCTTGCGCGGATCGGCACCAAGGGCGAGCGCGGCCTTGCCGAGCACCACCCAATCGGCCGCACTCCTCGCCTTGGCGGGCTTGGCACGTGCCGCCGCATCGATGTCGCGCAGGGCCTGATCGGCGAGGTCGCGCCGCCCCAGGCGCAGGGCGTTGTCGTGCTGAAGCAGCAGCAGTTCCAGATCGCCAGGGAAGGTCTTCATCGCCAGCTGCACCGCGTCGCGCGCCTCCACCTCGCGCCCCCCCAATTCCATGAGGGCGCGCACGCGCAGGCGACGCCAGTCGGGCGCTTTCAGGCCGCGCTCGACCGCGGCTTCGCAGATGCGCGCGCAGAGTTCGTAGTCGCCGGTCTCCAGCAGGTGGGCGACCGGCCCCAGGTTGCGTTCCTCGAAGAGCTGTTCGAGGTCGAGTTGCTGGCCGGCGCCGGGGAGGGGCAGGGCCAGGAGCAGCCCGGCCAGAAGCGGAAGAAGGCGGCGCGTCATCCTCCATCCAACGCGGCAGCGGGGGCGATTGTCGCGCAAAAACTGCGGGCGCAAATCCCTGATGACTCACCGGCGACCGCGCCGTATTGGAAGTTCGCATGATCCGCTCCCTCCTCCTGGTCCTTGGTCTGGCCGTCACCCTGGCCGCTGCGCCGCCGGCGCAGAAACGCCTGCTGTTCCTTGGCGACAGCATCACCTACGGCGGCACCTACGTGCAGATTGTCGAGGCGGCGCTCCTCGCGGATCATCCGGACACGGCCTGGGAGGTGCTCAATCTCGGCTTGGCGAGCGAGACCGTTTCGGGCCTTTCGGAAGAAGGCCATGCCAACGGCCAATTCCCGCGCCCCGATCTGCACGAGCGGCTCGATCGCGTGCTCGCCGCGGTGAAACCGGAGCTGGTCATCGCCTGCTACGGCATGAACGACGGCATCTACCACCCGCTCGACGAGGCGCGCACCCGTGCCCACCGCGAAGGCATGGTCAAGCTGCGCGCCAAGGTCGCCGCTGCCGGCGCGGAGATCCTGCACCTGACACCGCCGGTGTTCGATCCGCGCCCGATCGCCGAGCGCGTGCTGCCGGCCGGTCTCGACGCCTATCCCAAGCCCTACGCCGGTTATGACGAGGTGCTCGCCGCCTACGCGCGCTGGCTGCTCGACCAGCGTTCCCAGGGCTGGCGCGTGCTTGACGTGCATGGCGCCATGACCGCCGCGCTGGCCGGTCGCCGAAGCGCCGACCCTGGCTTCAGCTACGCCAAGGATGGCATCCATCCCAACACCGAGGGCCACCTGGTCATGGCGCGACCCCTGCTCGCCGAATGGGGGCTGAAGGTCGATGACGCCGGCCTGCCCGCACATCCGAACGGCGCGGCGATCTTTGAACAGGTGAAGCAGAAGCAACTGCTGCTGCGCGACGCCTGGCTGACGGCGACGGGGCACCAGCGTCCCGGCGTCAAGGCCGGCCTGCCGCTGGCGGAAGCGCAGGCGAAGGCGGCGGTGTTCGATGCCGAGGCCCGACGCTTGGCGCGCGGGCAGGCCGGCGGTTTTCCCGGCAAGGTCAGCGACTGGAATGGCTACGCCCGCCACGACTTCGAAGTGGACGGTCAGCCGGCCACCGTGGTCGTGCCGAAGCAGGCCGCCCCGGGGCGGCCCTGGGTCTGGCACGGCGAGTTCTTCGGTCACAAACCGGCGCCCGACATCGCCCTGCTCGGTCGCGGTTTCCACATCGCCTACCTGAAGGTGCCGGACCTGCTCGGTTCGCCGAAGGCGGTGCAGCATTGGAACAGCTTCCATCGCGAATTGACCGGTCGCTATGGTCTCGCTGCCAAACCGGCCCTGGTCGGCCTGAGCCGCGGCGGCCTGTACTGCTACAACTGGGCCATCGCCAACCCGGACAAGGTCGCCTGCATCTATGCCGACGCCCCCGTCTGCGATTTCAAGAGCTGGCCCGGCGGCAAGGGCAAGGGCAGGGGAGACCCAAAGAACTGGGCGCGCGTGCTCGAACTCTGGGGCTTTGCCGACGAGGCTGCGGCGCTGGCGGCGAAGGTGAATCCGGTCGACAATTTGGCCCCCCTGGCGCAAGCCGCTGTGCCACTGCTGCATGTCTATGGCGATGCCGATGATGTGGTGCCCTGGGAGGAAAATACCGGCCTCATCGCCGAACGCTACCGCGCCCTCGGCGGCGACATCACCCTGATCGCCAAATCCGGGGTCGGTCACCACCCGCACGGGCTCGACGACAGCACGCCCATCGTCGAGTTCATCGCCCGTCACGCCGGTCGCTGAGGATGCCGCCATGCAACACCGCCTGCTCGATGCCACCCAGGTGCTCGCCACGATCGAGCGCGACGGCGAACCCTACGAGGTCTGCGCCGAGGCCGAAGCCGGGCACGATCGCGCCCGTCAGATCCTGACCGTGCGGCTCAGCGCTTTTCTGCGCGCGGAGCGACAGGATCACATTGGCGAAACCTCTCAGCCGGACTGGCTGCCAGCCGCGGAAACGGTCACCGAACATGTCGGGGCCGAGGAGGCGCATGCGCTGGCCAGCGACATCTTTGCCAGTTGGAAGCGCCGGGTCACGGCGATGCTGCCGTCCTGAATTCTTGGGTTGCGAGTCAGCTTCAGCGCTCCATTTCATCTTCACCTCCCGCATGTCCTTCCTCCAGCGCCATCACCGCAGCCTCTGCCTGCTTGCCCTGCTGCAAGTGCTGGCGGGACCGGCCGTGCTCGGCCTGCTGCTGCTCGCCGGCGGCTTGGCCGAGGGCGATGACGTGCTGGAGCGACGCGTCGTCGCCGCGCTGGTGCGATTGGAGGTCGCCGGTCTGCCGGTGGCCGACGTGGGTGAGGACGGCCAGCCAGCCGAGCCGCGGCCCCTGCCAACAGCACCAGTCAAGGCCAAGAAGGATCTGTCCTGGACCCTTGCCGAGCTGACACCCCTGCGCGTGCATCCTCCGGTTGCCGTGACTCTCGGCCATGCTGGACGGCATGACCCGCCGCCGCCACGCCTTGGCCAGGCGCCGCCCCTGCCGCCACCGCGGCTGAGTTGAAGACCTGCGCCCCGCCAACGCGGCGCGCTCCTGCCTGCTGTCGCGACCACACCGGTCGCGCGGCACGTCGCCCGATGGGCGGCGACTTCCTGTCTTCAACTCCATTGCCTCATGACCTTTTCCCGCTTTTTCACTCTGGCGCTTGTCGCCGCCCCTCTCGTCGCTCAAGAAGCGACCCCTGAAACTTCCGCCACACCGCTGCCTGCTGTCCTCGTCGAGGGCAAGGCCCGCTCGCTGCTCGGCATCACGGACACCGCCTCCAAAGGCATCGCCACCCAGGAGGATTTTCTCTCGCGCCCGCTGCTGCGCCGCGGCGAGATCCTTGAAACCATCCCGGGCATGGTCATCACCCAGCACGCCGGCGGCGGCAAGGCCAACCAGTACGTCCTGCGCGGCTTCAACCTCGATCATGGTAC
>CANNUR010000193.1 GCA_947523045.1 uncultured Prosthecobacter sp. | reverse complement strand
GTCGTCGCCTGGCCGCGGCTGGCCGGCGTGCCACCGACCCCGACGCCGCAGGACACGGCGGAACTTACGGTCTCCGGCGATTACGTCGATTTCTACCGCTACCAAATCAATGGCGGGGCCTGGAATCCCGAACAGCCGGTCTCGGCGCCGATCTCCCTCGCTGGTCTGAGTGGCGACATCATCCTGCGCGTGCTCGCACGCTCCAGCCATGGCGATTACCTGCCGGAGCAGGACGCCCTCGAAGTCACCTGGACGGTCAGCCCGACCGCGCCGCTGCTGCAGGTCGCCGGCCTGCCGGCCAGCCCCATGCCCGCCCCCGATGCCGTCACCCTCAACTTCAGCGGCGGCGCCGAGCTGACCGACTACCGATGGAACCTCAACAACACCTTTTACCAGGCCGAACGACCCATCGCCGAGCCGCTGGCCCTGACGGGCCTTGATCCCGGACCGCAGGTGCTCGGCCTGCGCGGCAAACGCAGCGGCGTCTGGCAGGAGACCGAGGCTGCGAGCTTCCTGCATTGGATTTATGACCCGACCTACGGCTCCGATCTCGACAGCCTGCCGCTGGTCAAATCGCAAACTTATGAGGACATTGCCGGTCAAACCCTGAGCAATCTCTGGGACGGTCGCAACGAGGCCGGTGTGCCGCAGTTGCCCGGCGTTTACACCGTGCGCCTGCGCCTCACCGATTCACTCGGCCGCGTCTCCTATGAGTCCGACCTCGTCTTCATCGAAAAACTCTCTTCGGGCGAAACTCAACTCGGTGCCGCCGGTGCTTCCCGGCCCGACGCCCGCGGCGCTTGGGCCGTCTGGCAGCAGCAGATCGACGGTGTGCCGGCCATCCGCGCCCGCAATCTGGTGACCAGTGCGGCGCTTGATCTCACCAGCTCGCCTCTGGCCCAGGAACAGCCGCGCACTGATGGCCGCTACGCGGTCTGGCAGGGCCGCGGTGAGAATGGCGTGTTCGACGTCTTTTACGCGGACCTGCAGGCGGCCGATCCGCAGCCGGTGGCGATCACCCAGACCCCTGTCCGCGACGAGGTTAACCCGGTCATTCACTGGCCCTGGGTGGTGTATCAGACGCGCCCGGCGCCGGCCGATGGCGCCCCCTGGCAGCTTGAGGCGCGCCACCTGCAGACGGATGACGTCCTGATCGTCGATGCGAGCAGCCAGGATCAGTTGAACCCCTCCCTGCACGCCGGACGTGTCGTCTGGCAGGACTGGCGCGATGTTGGGCCGGGCGAGATCTATTTCGCCGATCTCGAAACCGGTGAACGCCGCCGCATCACCACCCAGCCGGCGGGGCAATACCATCCGACCCTCTTCGGCCACCAGATCGTCTGGCAGGACAACCGTCACACCCAGCTTGAGCTGTACCATTTTGACCTGCGCAAGGGCCGCGAGGAACGCCTGACCGACACCCCCTACAATGAGGTCAATCCGAGGCTCTCCGGCAACTGGCTCACCTATCTGGAGGACTCGCTCGGCGCGGAGATCGAGAACCTGCGCCTGCTCGACCTCGACAGCGGCGAAAGCGTGCCGCTCACCCAGGCCGATGGCCGCCATTCGCCCGGTGCCCTTGGCGACGGCTATGCGGTCTGGGCCCAGGGGCCTGCCGGTGCCCAGACGGTGGTCGCCTCCTTCCTGCCCAGCCTTCAGCCGGTCATGCGCAACCACAACACCGTCGTCATCACGCCGGACCTTGCCGCCCGCTACGACAGCGCCTTCGAGCTGCTGACCGACTGGCAGGCGGCCGCCAACGTGCGGTCGATCACGCGCTACGAGTCGATCGCGACGCCGCCGGTAACCCAGACCGCCACCTGGACCGAGGGCGCCGCTGCGGGCGACGACTTCCCGATCGCCGCGGGCCAGTTCCTATGGATCCGCTTTGATCAGGCGCGCCTGCTGGAGCTCGGTGCCGCCGAGGCTGCTCCGGTCGACCTCGCCGCCGGCAAAAACGTGCTCTGCTACAGCGCCTTCCCGGTCGGTTACTCGGCCTTCGATTTCATCCAGGATGTCGGCCCCGCCAACATCGGCGCCCTGCGCATGCTCGACCCGCTTGCCGGCGTCTGGCGCGCCATTGAGGTGCGCGATGGCGCCCCGGTCGGTTCGAACTTCGCCATCCCCCGCGTCACCGCCCTGCTCGTGGACATGAAAACCCCCGTCGCCGACTGGCAGCCCTGAACCCCGCCACACCTCTTTGTCCCATGCAACACTTCATCCTTTTCCTGTGCCTTGCTGCGACCGGCCTGCACGGCGCCACGCCCGAGCAGCTCGACAGCCTGCTCAAAGGCGGTGCCAAGGTCACGGTCGTCGACCTGCGCGGTACCGATGACTACCAGCGCAGCCACATCCCCGGCGCCATCAACCTGCCGCACCAGCTTGTCGCCGGCAAACGCCTGCCGCCGCTCGGTCGCGTGATTGCTTACTGCGACGGTCTGGGGTCGACCTACGGCGCCGACTGCGTCGCCGCCCTCAATGCCAAGCCCGGCATCCAGGCCGAGCCGCTGGAGGGAGGTTACGCTGCCTGGAAAACCTTCACCAATGTCAGCGCCGACACCCGCCGGATCACGCCCGACCAACCGAAAACCATCACTTACCAGGAACTCGAAGCCACCCGCGGCGAGGGCGTGGTTCTCGTCGATGTGCGCAAGACGCAGGCGGTGACGGGCAAGCCGCGCGTCAACCTGGCGGAGTTTCGCAAACGCCACCTGCCCAAGGCCACCACCGTCAGCAACCCGGCGGTGCGACTGCGCGCCCTCAAGGAACAGGGCCGCGGCTTCCGCCGCGCTCCCTCGCTCTTCGTGGTCGTCGACGATGACCACCAGTCCGCCCAGCAGACCGCCGAACGCATCCGCGCCATGGGCTACGAACGCGTCGTCGTGCTCGCCGGTGGCGAGGACATTCTTCGTCGCGAGGGCCGGCCCGGCCTCGGCCGCCAGGGCGGCAGCGCGCCCGTCACCCTCGATCCCGAACTCGTTCCGCCGCCCGTGCAGCCCCAATGAGATCTTCCCTCCTTGCCCTCATGAAACCTCTCCTCCTCGGCCTCCTGCTGAGTCTCGGCCCGCCCGCGGTCCACGCGGCGGTCCAACTCACCCAGGGCCAGATCGGCAACGTCGATGCCGGTCAGTTCCATGTCTACTGGCAGACCGACGGCGACGGCCGGCCCGGGCTCGATCTCTTCGCCGATGCGGAAGCCACCGTTCCCCTCAACGGTGAGCTCGGTGTCGAGTTCTTCCCGCTCGACATGCACGAGCTCGCGGTCGAAACCAGCGCCGAACAACGCGCCGCCCGCCGGGCGCTCCAGGAGCTGACCCGCAGCAAGGGCGTCGTCCTCGCCAGGATCACCGGCGCCCAGCCGGGCACAACCTACCATGTGCGGCCGCGCTCCTTCGACGCCACCACCGGCGATCCGAATGAGGTCGCGCCGGCACCCCTCATCGCGGTCACCACCCCGGAGAACACGGCGTTCGTGATTGAGTCGCGCCAGTTGCGCGTCAGCGCCGGCGGCTGCTTCGCCGGCAGCCAGGGCCTGGTCATGCGTCTGACCCGCACAGGCTCGCCCTACCCGCTCTTCGCCGTCGTCGGCGATCACGGCCTCGACGATCAGGCCCTGTTTGATCTGGGGCGCCTGCTCAATGCGGCGGGAACCACCAACGAAACCCTCGCCGGCACGCCTACCCTGCTGCTGGAATTGCTCGGCCCTGCCGCACCCGCGGCTGCCAGTCCGGCCGAAGTCCACTTCACCGGTTCCCAGGTCGTGGCCGAGGTCGCGGAGGCGCTCTTCTCTGCCGGTTTCCCGGGGCTCGCCTACTTCTCCCTGGAAGCGGTCGGCACGCCGCTGCAGGGGCAGCCCTTCACCTTCCACATCAGTGCCCGCGACGCCAATGGCGAGATTCTCACCACTTACGATGGGAATGCGGAGCTTGCTGCCAGCGTGCCGGAAAACCTTGCCTCAGGCGCCGGCACGACCCCGAGCTTCGTTGCCGGCCGCCTGCTCAACCATCAAGTCGTGGCCTCGGCCCCCGGCTCGCTCACCCTCACCGTCTCCCGGCCCTGCGGCATCGAGACCGGCAGCGCCACCTTCTTCTTCTCACCGCCCGACCTCGACTTCAGCTTTGACGCGCCGGTTTACACCGTCGTGCAGGGCACGGCCACTGTCACCCTGACGATCACGCGCTCGGCCACCGTGCCCGCCGCCGTCGTTTTCAGTCTTCAGGACGGCACCGCGCACCCTGGCAATCCGCCCTTTGCCGCTGCCGTCGCCAATGTCGATTACACCCCGCCCGCCAACGGCTCGACCGTCATCGAGTTCGCCGAGGGGGAAACCAGCAAGACCGTGGACGTGCCGCTGCTGATGGGTGCCGCGGCCATGCCCAACAAGTGGTTTACCGCCAATTTGCAGGCCCCGGCCGAAGGCGCCACCCTCGCCGGCGCGTTCACCACCGCCAGTGTCCAGATCCTGGCCAACGATGACCTTGCCCCCAAACTCACCCTGCTGACCCCCGCGGCTTCCAGCAAACCCATCAGCCAGGGCCTGCCCCTGCTCGTCACCGGCAAGGCCGAGGACGCCCGCGGCATCGCCCGCGTCGAGATCCGCCTCAACGGCGCCGACCCGCTGCTCGCCGAACTCGGCGACAACCTGCGGCCGCCGGCCGTGCCGTTCAGCTTGGAAGTGTCGCCTGTCGAGGGGGCCAACACCCTTGAAGTGACCGCCTGGGACCTGCGCGGCAACAGTACCACCGTCGAGCGCGACTTCATCTTCCTGCGCCGCGCCTGGCTCACCCTCACCCGCGACGTGCCCGAGACGGTTGCAGCGGACACGGCAGGCTTGGTGGTTTTGAAAGCCGACATCGCCGCCCATGCCACTCCGCTCGGACCCAAGGGCGAGGCGGTGCAGCGCTCCATGGTGCTGCCGGGCACGGGACTTGTGCTGACAGCGACACCGAAAAAAGACCATGTGTTCAGCCACTGGAGCGGCCTGCCCGAGAATGCGGTAGTTCGTGGCAATGTCGCCTCCTTCCTCATGCCGGAAACCGATGTGCCCGGCCTGACGGCCGTCTTCGTCGCCAATCCCTTCCCGGTTCTTGCCGGTGGTCCCAAATCGGCCTATCAGGGCCTGCTGCTGCCGGAGCAAGGCACGGCGGCCAGCAATGGCACCGTCGGTTGGGTCAATGGCACGCTCACCGCGGCCAAGGGCAGCCTGAGTGGCAGGGTCACCATGGATGGCAGGGTCGTCAGCTTTGTCGCCCTGCTGCAGGGCGATGGCAGCGTCTGGTTCCAGCACGGCAAAATGCGCTTGCCCGCCCTCGACTTCCTCGACCGCCAGATGACCATGACTTGGGATGACAACGGCCTGGCCATGCAGGTGACCGGTCCGGGCGACGCGGTCAGCTCGGGGCTGGCCCAGCCGCCCGCCCACAGCAAAACCGAGCCGGTCGCGGCCGATCTGCTTGATGCCGCCGGGCGCCAGGGCCTCTACACGGTCGCCCTGCCGTCGAAAACCCAGACGCCCGACCGCCCAGCTTCCAGCTACCCGCAGGGGGCCGGTTACACGAGTCTGACATTGCTCGCCAACGGCACCCTCAAGCTCGCGGGGTTGCTGGCCGACGGCAGCAAGATCACGGCCTCCAGCTATCTGGTCGCCGGCGCTGAGGCCCCGGTCTTTGCCCAGTTGCCCACGCCCGGCGCCTCGACCAAAAACGCCAGTTTCCTGGGCACACTCGCCTTTGCCGGCGGTGAGGTCGGCGCCAGCGATCTGCTTTGGTTCCGCCCCGCGGTCAGCGAGGGCAGCAAACCCGTCACCCAGCTTTACAC